>NZ_JBHXRA010000019.1:0-85460 GCF_042717045.1 Nocardia sp. NPDC058633 | reverse complement strand
CCAGCACCATGGGTGTGGCGCCGCCTTTGTGCGTCCGGCCGACCCGCCCCTGGGGAACTGCCCTGGCAGGGCGGTTCCCCCACCTTCCCCACCACTCCCCACACCCGCCCCACTCGAGCACTCGGCCGACGGCGCACCTGGGATGTTTGCTGAACGTTGTCGGAACCAGGGGTTGCCGACCCGCGCGAGTTGTCCGAACACGGGATAACCGCGAATCTCAGTGATAGCTGGGATGACCTGCGGAATTGTGTTG
The DNA here is from genome assembly GCF_042717045.1 of Nocardia sp. NPDC058633. Lineage (NCBI taxonomy): Bacteria > Bacillati > Actinomycetota > Actinomycetes > Mycobacteriales > Nocardiaceae > Nocardia > Nocardia sp. NPDC058633. The sequence goes on along the minus strand of NZ_JBHXRA010000019.1, from coordinate 85,207 downwards.
GCGGGGAGCAGGATCACTCAGGGTTTCGATTGAAAGTGGGGGAAAGTGGGGTAATGTGGGTCGCGCACTACAGGAGAGGCCGTACGGCGAGGTGAATCCAGTAGGGAGGTGGCCGAGATGTTCCTCGGTACCTACACCCCTCGACTGGACGACAAAGGGCGGCTGACGTTGCCTGCGAAATTTCGAGACGAGCTGGCGGGAGGGTTGATGGTCACGAAAGGCCAAGACCACAGCCTGGCCGTGTATCCCAAAGACGAGTTCACCGCGCTCGCGCGGCGAGCCGCGTCGGCGTCTCGAAGTAACCCGCAGGCAAGGGCTTTCGTTCGAGCGCTGGCGGCAGGTACCGACGAGCAACGTCCGGACGCACAGGGCCGGATCACGCTGTCGCCCGACCATCGGCGCTATGCGAACCTCGCGCGAGATTGCGTGGTGATCGGTTCGGTCGACTTCCTCGAAATATGGGACAAGCAGGCGTGGGAGACCTACCTCGAAGAACACGAGGAGGATTACGCGCAAGCCGGAGACGAGTCGCTGGGCGGAATCTTCTGACCTGGCGAGCACGCGAGTGCTGCGAGGCCTCTGCCCGGGCGTGGACCCTGACGTACTTCCCCGACGCCAGGTGCCGTGCACCGGTCAGAGACCTCGAAGCATTCGCACCAACTCGTTCGACAAGCACTCATTCGAAAAGCACTGTGTGGCAAGGCGACCCGTCTGCGACGCGAGGCAGTATCCCGGGAGGTCGAGGTGAACCATGACGCCGAGAACCCCCGTCATGTGCCGGTCCTGCTCGAGCGCGCCGACGATCTGCTCGGCCCCGCGCTGAGCGAACCGGGCGCCGTCTACATCGACGCGACCCTCGGACTCGGCGGCCACGCAGAGCATTTCCTGCGCACCTACCCGCAAGCGCGCCTGGTGGGTCTCGACCGCGACACCACCGCGTTGCGCATGGCGGGTGAGCGACTGGCGCCCTACGCCGACCGGATCACACTGGTACACACCCGCTACGACGGCATCCCCGCGGCGCTGGCCGCGGCGGGCCTGGGCGAAACCGGTTCCGTCTCAGCGATTCTGATGGATCTCGGGGTGTCCTCGATGCAGCTCGACGAGGCCGAGCGCGGCTTCGCCTACTCCGTCGACGCACCGCTGGACATGCGGATGGACCCGACCACCGGCATCACCGCCGCCGACGTGCTCAACACCTACAGCCACGGCGACCTGGCCCGGGTGCTGAAAACCTATGGCGACGAACGGTTCGCGGGCAAGATCGCCTCGGAGGTGCTGCGCAGGCGAGTGGTGAAGCCGTTCACCACCAGCGCCGAACTCGTCGAGGTGCTCTACGCGACCATCCCGGCCGCGGCGCGCCGCACCGGCGGACATCCGGCCAAGCGCTCGTTCCAGGCGCTGCGGGTGGAGGTCAACGGCGAGCTCGACTCGCTGCGGGCGGCATTGCCCGCGGCCCTGGATTCATTGCGTGTGGGCGGACGGATCTGCGTCATGTCGTACCAGTCGCTCGAAGATCGGCTGGTCAAACACGAGTTCGCGCCACGGATCGTGTCCCGGTCCCCGATGGACCTGCCGGTCGAACTGCCCGGCATGGGACCGGAATTCCGGATGCTGACCCGTGGAGCGGAAAAAGCGACCGAGTCCGAGATCGAGGTCAATCCGCGATCCGCGCCGGTGCGGATGCGCGCGGCCGAACGAATCGCGGAGAGGTCAGGGAGGACACAGGAGGGGACACGATGAGCGTGCGGACGAGCACAGTCGCGGTGCCGAGCAAGACGGCCCGGCGCGTGGAGGCGGCCGAACGAGTCAAGTCCGGTGCGGCACAGCGGGCCTACGCCCGCAAGCGCACCAGGGAACAGCTGCTCGACGGCATCGAACTGCCCGAGCCGTCCTCGACGATGGCGGGGCGGATCCCGTTCGTCACCGCGATCATCGGTCTGCTCGGCTGCGGCCTTGCCCTGACCCTGTTGCTCACCACCCGCGCCGCCGAGGACAGCTACCAGCTCGGTGACGCCAGGGCGGTCAACCGCAAGCTCCACGACGAGCGGGCCGCGCTGCAGCGCGAGGTCGCCGCCGCCGACTCCGCTCCCGAATTGGCCTCCCGTGCACGCGAACTCGGCATGATCCCCGCCAAGGACCCGGCCCGGCTGCTGATCGGCCCCGACGGCGAGGTGACCGTGATCGGTGACCCGACGCCCGCGCAGGGCGCGCCGGTGCCGCCGCTGAACGGTCCGCCGACCACCACCCCGAACACTCCGGTGCCAGGCCACGCCCAGGCACAGGGTGAGCGCGTGGTGCCGGTGCAGCCGGGTGCGGCTGCCCCCGGCCGGGTCGCGCCCAACGCCCCCACACCCACCAGCGCTCCGGCGAGTGTGCTGGCATCACCGGCTCCCACCGCGAATCCGCCGCAGGCCGTCGCGCCGCTGCCCGCGGCCGCTCCGGCCCCGGGCGAAGCGGCCGTGCCCGCTCCGGTGACCAGCGCAGTCCCTCCGGCCGAGGGCGGTGTTGCGGCTCCGCTCGCCCCGGAGACCGTGCCCGATCGGGTCGACGTCGCTGGTCAGGGGAACCTGCTGGCCTCGGCCGACACCCCGCCGCTCGCATCGGATGTCGTGGCCGAGGGGTCGGTGCCCGCCCAAGCCCCGTTACCCGCCCCGGAGGCCACCGCACCGGCTCCGGAACTACGAGCCCCCGCGGCCGGACCGCCGAGTGAACAGCCTCAGATGGTCGAATCGCAGGTCGGTCCCCGATGAAGCAGAGCGGGCCCGCGTCGCACCAGCGACGCGGGCCGGTCTCGTCGAGGGCCCGCCGCTCCGGCTCGCTCTCGCCCGACCGGCCGATCCGCCTTCGCCTCGGCGTCGGCCGGGTCACGCTGCTGGCCACCCTGGCCGTGGTCGCGTTGCAACTGCTCTACATCCAGAGCATCGCGGCGCCCGCGCTGTCGGCACAGGCGGCCTCGCAGCGCACCATCAAGGCCACCGAGGCGGCCGTGCGCGGCCCGATCACCGACCGGTACGGCAATCAGCTCGCGTTCACGCTCACCGTGAAAGCCCTGACCTTCCAGCCGGTTACGGTGCGTGAGCAATTGGCCGAAGCCAAGAAGCTCGACGACAGCGCCCCCGACCCCGAACAGCGGCTGAACGACATCGCGAAGTTCATCCACGACAAGCTCGGCGCACCCACCGAGCAGGAACTGCTCGACAAACTGCGCAGCGACAAGAAGTTCCACTACCTGGCCAAGAATGTCGATCCGCGGGTCGCCGCCGAGGTCACCGCCAAATTCCCGGAGGTCGGTGCCGAACGGCAGGACCTGCGCGAGTATCCCGGCGGCTCGCTGGCCGCCAATGTCGTCGGCGCGATCGGCGGGGACCGGCACGGCCAGGTGGGTTTGGAGTCGGCCTTGGATTCGGTGCTGTCGGGTACCGACGGTTCGCGCACCTACGACCAGGGTTCCGACGGCGCGGTGATCCCCGGCAGCTACCGCGACCTGCAACCCGCGGTGAACGGCTTCGGCGTCGAGCTGACCCTGGACGCGGATCTGCAGTACTACGTGCAGCAGCAGGTGCAACAGGCCAAGCAGGTGTCCGGCGCGTCCTCGGCATCGGCGGTGGTACTCGATGCCAAGACCGGCCAGGTGCTGGCGATGGCCAACGACGGCACCTTCAATCCCGCGCTCGGCCCCAATCATTGGGCCTCGGGCAAGATGGGCAACCCCTCGGTCGCCGAGCCGTTCGAACCCGGCTCGGTCAACAAGATCGTCACCGCGGCGGCCGCCATCGAATACGGCGTGACCACCCCCGACGAGGTGCTGCAGGTGCCCGGGTCGATCCGCATGTCGGGCGTCACCGTCAACGACGCGTGGCAACACGACGTGGCGCCCTATACGACGACCGGCATCTTCGGAAAGTCCTCCAACGTCGGCACTCTCATGCTCGCGCAGCGAGTGGGGGAGGACCGGTTCGCCGATATGATCACCCGGTTCGGGCTCGGTCAGCGCACCGGCGTCGGCCTGCCCGGCGAGAGCAGCGGCCAGGTACCGGCCCGCGACCAGTGGTCCGGCGGTTCCTTCGCGAATCTGCCCATCGGCCAGGGACTTTCGATGACCACCCTGCAGATGACCGCCATGTACCAGGCCATCGCCAACGACGGCCTGCGGATCCCGCCGCGCATCGTCAAGGCCAAGGTGGCTCCCGACGGCACCCGCACCGAGGAACTGCAGCCCGACGGCGTGCGCGTGGTGAGCCCGCAGACCGCGCACACGCTGCGCGAGCTGTTCCAGGCGACCGTGCAGAAGGACCCGATGGGTGTGCAGATGGGTACCGGCGTTCCCGCCTCGATCGAGGGATACCAGGTGGCGGGCAAGACCGGCACCGCGCAGAAGGTCGATCCCGCGTGCCGGTGCTATTCGACCTCGGAGTTCTACAGCACCTTCGCCGGAATGGCGCCCGCCGACAACCCCCGCTATGTGATCGGCATGATGCTCGACGCGCCGGTCCGCAGCTCCGACGGCACCGGCGGCGGCTCGGCCGCACCGCTGTTCCACAGCATCGCCTCCTGGGCGTTGCAGCGCGACCGGGTGCCGCCGTCGCCGGAGCCCAAGCGGCTGGTGCTGCAGGCCGCGTCGTAGCGGCTCGGTGCCGCGGTTGGCGGGCGGGCCGAGAACGACCTGAAACTCAACCCACGTTGTCCGTCCGACTCCGCGCGTCGGTAACCTGACTGCTCGTCTTGCCTACGCGCTCGATCACTCTCAGAGAGGAGCCTTGTGCCCGCGCAGTCCAGCCCGCACGCGCTCCGGCCAACCACTCCGCCGTCGACGTCGCTGCAGGCCGTAGCGGACCTCACCGGTGCCACGACGACGACCCCGGCGTCCGCCGAGGTGACGGTCACCGGCATCGAGCAACGATCCAACGCGGTGCGCGCCGGTGACCTGTTCGTCGCGCTCCCCGGCGCGAACGCGCACGGCGCCCGATTCGCCGCCGACGCGATCGCCAACGGCGCGGTCGCGGTGCTCACCGATGCCGCGGGCGCCGGGCTGATCGGTGATGTCGCGGTCCCCGTGCTGGTGCGCGAGCAGCCCCGCGCGGTGCTCGGCGAACTCTCGGCCGAGATCTACGGCCACCCCAGCGATCGACTGCGCATCGTCGGCATCACCGGCACCTCCGGCAAGACCACCACCTCGTATCTGGTGGAAGCGGGTCTGGTGGCGGCCGGTCTGTCCACCGGGCTGATCGGCACCATCGAAACGCGGATCGGCGGGCAGCGGGTGCCGAGCGCGCTCACCACGCCCGAGGCACCGCAGCTGCACGCGATGTTCGCCGCGATGGTCGAGCAGGGAGTCGACGCGGTGGTGATGGAGGTGTCGAGCCACGCGCTGGCACTGGGCCGGGTCGACGGCGTGCGCTTCGCGGTCGGGGCGTTCACCAACCTGTCCCAGGACCACCTCGACTTCCACAAGGACTTCGAGGACTACTTCGCCGCGAAACGTCGGCTGTTCGACGCGGATTCGCCGATCGCCGCGCGCACCACGGTGATCTGCGTCGACGACGAATGGGGCACCCGCCTGGCCGGTGATCTGGTCGACCCGATCACCGTGTCGACGACCGGCGCGACCGTGCTCGACGGCGCCGCAGCTCGCGCCGCGACCTGGCAGGTCAGCGGCGACATCAAGACCACCGGCGGCGAACAGGAGTTCACCGCCGCCGGGCCCGACGGCGAGCTGACGGTGCGCCTGCGACTGCCCGGCCGCTACAACGTCGCCAACGCGCTGCTGGCGGTCGCCGTCTGCGCCGCGGCCGGAGTCGACCCCACTGTCGCCGCTCCCGCGCTGGCCGTCGTCGACGTGCCCGGCCGGATGCAGCGCGTCGAGCGCGGCCAGGACTTCCTCGCCGTCGTCGACTACGCGCACAAGCCCGCCGCCATCGAATCGGTGGTGACGACCCTGCGCGGCCACCTCACCGAAGCGGGCGTCGGCAGGCTGGCCGTCGTGCTCGGCGCCGGGGGCGACCGGGACGTGGCCAAACGCCCGCTCATGGGTGCCGCGGCGGCGCGCGGGGCCGACCTGGTGATCGTCACCGACGACAACCCACGCACCGAGGACCCCGCGGCCATCAGGTCGGCCATGGTGGCCGGCGCGCACGAACTCCCGGCCACCGACCGCGGCGAGATCCGCGAGATCGGTGACCGCGCGGCGGCCATCGCCGCAGCACTGGACTGGGCGCGTGCCGGCGACGTGGTTCTCGTCGCGGGCAAGGGCCACGAGGTGGGGCAGGAGATCAAGGGCGTCAAGCATCCCTTCGACGACCGCGAGGTGGTCGCGGCGGCGCTGGATGCCCTGCGGATACGACACAGTCCGCACACGGACTCGGAGGACTTGACGGTTTCATGATCGAGATGACACTGCGGGAGATCGCGGACGTCGTCGGCGGCGAGCTGCACGACGTACCCGACCCCCAGGCACTGGTGACCGGTTCGGTCGAATTCGATTCGCGCCGAATCGGTTCCGGCGATCTGTTCCTCGCGTTGCCCGGCGCCAACTCCGATGGACACGACTACGCGGCCACCGCGGTCGCCGCCGGTGCGGTCGCGGTGCTCGCGGCCCGCCCGGTCGGCGTGCCCGCGATCGTCGTGGCCCCCGATCTCGGCTCGGTTCCCGCGTCCTCGGTCGCGCTCACCGCCGACGGTGACGGTTCCGGTGCCGCCGTGCTGGCGGCGCTGGCCGAACTGGCCCGGGTGAGCACCGAGCGGCTGGCCGAGCGCACCGGGCTCACCGTCGTCGGCGTCACCGGGTCCTCCGGCAAGACCTCGACCAAAGACCTCCTCGCGGCGGTGCTGGCGCCGCTGGGTGCGGTGGTCGCGCCGCCCGGCTCGTTCAACAACGAACTCGGTCACCCGTGGACCGCCCTGCGCGCGGGTATCGACACCAAGTTCCTCGCCCTGGAACTGTCCGCGCGCGGTCGTGGACACATCGCGGAACTGGCCCGCATCGCGCCGCCCCGCATCGGAGTCGTGCTCAATGTCGGCACCGCCCACCTCGGTGAATTCGGCAGCCGCGAAGCGATCGCGCAAGCCAAGGGCGAACTCGTCGAAGCACTGCCCGCCGAGGGACTAGCGGTGCTCAACGCCGACGATCCGAATGTCTCGGCCATGGCGTCGCGCACGAAGGCACGCGTGGTGAAGGTCGGCCTGTCCGGCGACGCCGACATCCGCGCCACCGACGTGATCACCGACGATCAGGCCCGTGCGCGCTTCACCCTGCACGTCGGCGGCGAATCGATTCCGGTGCGGCTCGCGGTGCACGGCGAACACCAGGTCGGCAACGCACTGGCCGCCGCGGCCGTCGCTCTCGAATGCGGTGCCGATCTGGCGACCGTCGCCGCGGCGCTGTCCGGCGCCACCGCGGCCTCGGTCCGCCGGATGGACGTGACCACCACGCCCGCGGGCGTCACCGTCATCAACGACTCCTACAACGCCAACCCCGACTCGGTGCGCGCGGCGCTCAAAGCGCTGGTCACCCTCGCGAAGTCGAGCCCGCAAGCCCGGCGCAGCTGGGCCGTGCTCGGCGAGATGGGCGAACTCGGCGACACCTCGGTGATCGAACACGACGCGATCGGACGACTGGCCGTGCGCCTCGATGTCGACCGATTGATCGTGGTCGGCACCGGACGGCCCTCCCACGGCATGCACCAGGGAGCGGTGATGGAAGGCTCATGGGGCGAGGAATCGATCCTCGTTCCCGATATCGACGCGGCGATCGCGCTGCTCGACGACGAGATCGCCGCAGGCGATGTGGTACTGGTCAAGGCGTCGAAGGCGGTGGGCCTGTGGGCCGTCGCCGAGCACCTGACCGGGGCAGCGGAAGGTAGTTCAGCTCGATGAGGCAGATTCTGTTCGCGGCGGGGATCGCACTGGCGGTGTCGATCCTGTTGACGCCGTTGCTGATCCGGGTCTTCGCCAAACAAGGCTTCGGCCAGGAGATCCGGGTCGACGGCCCGGCCAGCCACCAGGCCAAGCGCGGCACCCCGACCATGGGTGGTGTCGCGATCCTGATCGGCATGTGGGCGGGCTACCTCGGCTCGCACCTGATCGGAATCGGCTACGACGCGGAAGGCCCGACGGCGTCGGGCCTGCTCGTGCTCGGGCTCACCACCGCATTGGGCATCGTCGGGTTCCTCGACGATTTCATCAAGCTGCGCAAGCAGCGCAATCTCGGTCTCTCGGCCGCGGGCAAGTACATCGGGCAGACGGCCGCCGCGGTGATCTTCGCGGTGCTGGCGCTGCAGTTCCGTAGTCCCGACGGGCTGGCTCCGGCCAGCAAGCACCTGTCGTACGTGCGTGACTGGAGCACGGTGTCGATGGGTGCGGTCATCTTCGTGGTCTGGGTGCTGTTCTTGGTCGTGGCCTGGTCCAACGCGGTCAACCTGACCGACGGCCTCGACGGTCTCGCGGCCGGTTCGATGAGCCTGCTGCTCGGCGCGTACGTGATCATCACCTTCTGGCAGTACCGCAATTCCTGCTCCACCAGCCCCGAGGCCGGGTGCTACAACGTGCGCGACCCCCTGGATCTGGCGCTGGTCTGCGCCGCCGCGGCCGCCGCGTGCATCGGATTCCTGTGGTGGAATGCCGCGCCCGCGCGCATCTTCATGGGCGACACCGGTTCGCTGGCACTGGGCGGCCTGATCGCGGGTCTGTCGATCACCACCCGCACCGAGCTGCTGATGGCCGTGATCGGCGCGCTGTTCGTGGCCGAGGCGGCATCGGTGATGCTGCAGGTGGCGGTGTACCGCACCACGCGCAATCGGTTGTTCAAGATGGCGCCGTTCCACCATCACTTCGAGTTGAGTAAGTGGGCCGAAACCACGGTGATCATCCGGTTCTGGATTCTGGCGGGCATCTCCGCCGCGGTGGGCCTCGGCCTGTTCTACAGCGAATATCTGTCACAGGTCGGGTGAGTAGAGACATGGTCGAACACTCGCCCCGCGCCCTGCGTTCGCCGGGCCCGATGCTCGAATTCCTGCGTGGTCGCGACGTACTCGTCGCCGGTTGGGGCGTCTCTGGACGCTCGCTGATCGAACCACTGCGCGACATCGGCGCGCACCCGGTGGTCACCGACAACGGCGCCAAGGCACTCGCCGAGGCCGCCGAACTCGGCCTCGAGATCGCCACCAGCGTCGAACTCGAAAGCGCCGACCTGAGCCGTTTCGCGCTGGTGATCACCAGCCCGGGCTGGCGACCGGATTCGCCGGTGCTGGTCTCGGCCGTCACCGAGGGCGTGCCCGTCTGGGGCGACGTCGAATTCGCCTGGTGGGTCGATCAGGCTCGCATCTACGGCCCGGTCCGTAAATGGCTGGTGATCACCGGCACCAACGGCAAGACCACCACCACCCAGATGACGCACTCGATCCTGCGCGCCGCCGGTATCTCCAGCGTGGCCTGCGGCAATATCGGGCTGCCGATCCTGGACGCACTGCGCCGCAACCCCGGACCGCAGGTGCTCGCCGTCGAGTTGTCCTCGTTCCAGCTGCACTGGGCGCCGTCGGTGCGACCAGAGGCCGGTGTCGTGCTCAACGTCGCCGAGGATCATTTGGATTGGCACGGTGGCCTCGATGCCTACGCCGCCGCGAAGGCACGCGCGCTGACCGGGCGCGTGGGCGTCGTCGGCCTCGACGACCCGGTCGCGGGCGCACTGGCCCGCAAGGCCAAGGCGCGGCGCACGGTCGGCTTCCGGATCGGTGTTCCCGCCGACGGTGAACTGGGTGTGGTCGACGGCAAGCTCCTCGATCGCGCCTTCACCAAGGCCGCGATCCTCGCCGAGACCGGCGACATCAGTCCGCCCGGCCCCGCCGGCATCGCCGACGCGTTGGCCGCGGCCGCGCTGACCAGGGCCATCGATGTGGCGCCGCAGTTCGTCAAAGAGGGCCTCGCCGAACACAAGGTGGGTCCGCACCGCACCGCGTTCGTGCGCGAACTCTGCGGTGTCGAGTTCATCGACGACTCCAAGGCCACCAACCCGCACGCCGCGCGCGCCGCGATCATGGCGCACCCGCAGGTGGTGTGGGTGGCAGGCGGTCTGCTCAAGGGCGCGAGCGTGGACGACCTGATCGAAGAAGTCGGTGACCGGCTCGTCGGCGCGGTGCTCTTCGGTGCCGACGCGCCCGTGATCGCCGCCGCAATGGCGCGACACGCACCCGAAGTCCCGGTCATCGAGCTGGATGCGGGAGACGATGCAGACATGGAGTCGTCGAGATCCCAGCGAGCCGAGGCGGTCATGGGCCGCGCGGTGCGCGCCGCGGCGGGCCTGGCCGGCGCCGGAGACACCGTCCTGCTCGCGCCGGCGGGCGCTTCCCTGGACATGTACGACGACTACACCCATCGCGGACGCTGTTTCGTGGATGCGGTGACGGCACTGGAAGATGGTGACATCGGGCGGGCACTGTGACGAAGGCGCGCCCGGCCGACCCGTCATCGCCCGAAAGGGGGCAGCGTGGGTAAGAGCCGGGGCAGCGTGGACAGCAGCCGGGTCGGTAAGAGCCAGGCCGGTGCGGGCGCGACCCGGCGCGGTACGGGGCAACCGAATTGGGCGGGCGAGCGCTTCGGCGCGTGGTTGGCCCGCCCGCTCGCGTCGTTCCATCTGATCGTCACCATCGCGACCCTGCTCACGGTGCTCGGTCTGGTGATGGTGCTGTCGGCGTCGAGCGTCGAGGCCTACGCCGGCGGCGGCTCGGCCTACTCGCTGTTCATCCAGCAGGCCATGTTCGCCGGTCTCGGCGCGATCGGCTTCTATGTGGCCCTGCGGCTGCCGCTGCGGGTGTTGCGGCAGTGGTCGTTCCCGATCTTCAGCATTTCGGTGCTCGCGCTGATGCTGGTGCTCATCCCCGGCATCGGCTCGGCCCACGGTGGCGCGCGGCGCTGGTTCGACATCGGACCGCTGTCGATCCAGCCGTCCGAAGTGGTCAAGGTGACCCTGGTCGTGTGGGGCGCGCACCTGCTCGCCTCGCGGCGGGGCGCCCAGCTCAAGGACATCCTGGTGCCGCTCGTGCCCGCAGGCCTGCTGGTGTGTCTGCTGGTAGTGCTCGAGCCGAACCTGTCGACCACCATCGCGCTCGGCATCGTGCTGATGGCGCTGTTGTGGTTCGGCGGCCTGCCGGTGCGCTTGTTCGTCGCGATCATGGTGTCGGGCATCGTCGCCGCGTCGGTGCTGGCGCTGTCGGCCGGATACCGCTCCGACCGGGTGCGCGCCTTCTTCAATCCCGGTGACGACCCGCAGGGTGCCAATTATCAAGCGCGTCAGGCCAAGTACTCCCTCGCCGACGGCGGGATCTGGGGCCGTGGTCTCGGGCAGAGCCGCGCGAAGTGGAGCTATCTGCCCAACTCGCACAACGACTTCATCTTCGCCATCATCGGCGAGGAACTCGGTTTCCTGGGCTGCATGCTGGTGCTGGCCCTGCTGGCCCTGTTCGTCTACGCGGGTATCCGCATCGCGCTGCGCTCGGTCGACCCGTTCCTGCGCCTGCTCACCGCCACCGCCACTACCTGGATCACCGCGCAGGCGCTGATCAACATCGGCTACGTCGTCGGGCTGCTGCCGGTGACCGGTCTGCAGTTGCCACTGGTCTCGGCCGGTGGTTCGTCGCTGGCGATCACGCTGTTCATGTTCGGCATCATCGCCAGTGCCGCCCGGCACGAGCCGGAGGCGGTCTCGGCGTTGAAGGCGGGCCAGGACGGCCGGCTCAGCAGGCTCCTGCGACTACCCGTCCCCGAGGTGTACACCCCGCCGGCGCCACGAAAAGCCGCACCACGCCCCAGAACCGAACGCCCACGTCAGCCGCCCCGCCGCCAACCGCCCGCCGACCGCAGGCGACGCGCGCCGGAGAGCCGCGGCACGAGTTCGCTACGGTCGACAAGAGCATGGGAGCCGACCTATCCGATGCCGCACCGGCCGGCGAAACGGCGGACCGGCGGCGGAGGCGGCGCGTGACACGCAGCCCCGCACGAGTTTCGATACAGAGAGAACGAGGTAGATCCAGGTGAGTAACCCGCGATCCGGGTTGTCGGTGATCGTCGCAGGCGGGGGAACCGCAGGCCACATCGAACCCGCGCTGGCTGTCGCCGACGCGCTGCGCAGACTCGACGACTCGATCCGGGTGACCGCCTTGGGTACCGAGCGTGGACTCGAGACGAAACTGGTGCCCGAACGTGGGTATCCGCTCGAGTTGATCCCCCCGGTGCCGTTGCCGCGCAAGCCCTCCGCCGACCTGCTGCGACTGCCCGGCCGGGTGCTCGCCTCGGTCAAGGCGACCAGGGCGGTGATCGACGACGTGCAGGCCGATGTGATCATCGGATTCGGCGGCTATGTCGCTCTGCCCGCCTACCTGGCCGCTCGTGGCGGGCTGTGGGGCCGCAAGCGCAAGGTGCCGGTGATCGTGCACGAGGCCAACGCGAAGGCCGGTATCGCCAACAAGGTCGGTGCGAAACTCGCGGCGAAAGTGCTCGCCGCCGTGCCGGATTCGGGGTTGGCGGGAGCGCAGGTCGTCGGTATTCCGGTGCGCGCGTCCATCACCGAGCTCGACCGCCCCGCCCTGCGGGCACAGGCGCGCGCGCATTTCGGGCTGCCCGCCGAGGGACCGGTGCTGCTGGTGTTCGGTGGTTCGCAGGGTGCGCGCAGTCTCAACGAGGCAGTCTCCGGTGCCGCACCGCAACTCGCGGCCGCCGGGGTCTCGGTGCTGCACGCGCACGGCCCCAAGAACAGCGTCGAGGTGAGTACCGCGCAGGCGCCCGCGCCGTATGTGGCCGTGCCGTATCTGTCGCGGATGGACCTGGCCTATGCCGCCGCCGACGCGGTGGTGTGCCGTTCCGGCGCGATGACCGTGGCCGAGGTGTCGGCGGTGGGACTACCCGCCTTCTACGTGCCGTTGCCGCACGGCAACGGCGAGCAGGAATTCAACGCCCGACCAGTGGTCGCGCAAGGTGGTGGCACAATTGTGGCCGACGCCGAGCTGACCCCGAAATACGTGATCGATGAGGTGATTCCGCTGTTGCTCGACCCCGCACGACTCGCGCAGATGAGCCGCGCCGCCGCAGGCGCAGGCCATCGCGACGCTGCCGACACGGTGGCCAGGATCGTCACCGAGGTCGCCCGATGAGCGAGCCGGAACAGCCGCGCGCCGCCCCGGTCGCGGGCGAGATCGGGGAGTCGACGGGGGCAGCCCTGCCACCCGAACTCGAGCGTGTGCACATGGTCGGCATCGGCGGCGCGGGTATGTCCGGGATCGCGCGCATCCTGCTGTCGCGTGGGGGCAAGGTCTCCGGTTCCGATGCCCGCGAGAGCCGTGGTGTGCTGTCGCTGCGGGCCCGCGGCGCCGAGGTGCGGATCGGCCACGCCGCCGACGCACTCGACCTGCTGCCCGGCGGCCCGACCGTGGTCGTCACCACCTATGCCGCCATTCCGAAGACCAATCCGGAGCTGGTCGAAGCGAATCGGCGCGATATCCCCGTGCTGATGCGCCCGACCGTGCTCGCCGCGCTGATGCGCGGGCACAAGACGCTGCTGGTCTCGGGCACCCACGGCAAGACCTCGACCACCTCGATGCTGATCGTCACGCTGCAGCACTGCGGCGCCAATCCGTCGTTCGCGGTCGGCGGCGAGCTCAACGAGGCGGGCACCAACGCCCACCACGGCAGCGGCGACATCTTCGTCGCCGAGGCCGACGAGTCCGACGGCTCACTGCTGCAATACGACCCCGACGTCGCCGTGGTCACCAACATCGAATCCGACCACCTCGACTATTTCGGCACCGACGAGGCCTACATCCAGGTCTTCGACGACTTCGCCGATCGGCTCGCTCCCGGTGGCCTGCTGGTGGTGTGCCTCGACGATCCCGGTTCGCTCGCATTCGCCCGGCGGGTCGCACCGCGCATGGCCGAGCGCGGGATCGAGGTCCTCGGCTACGGCTCCGGCGAGCTGGCCGATACCCCCGTGCCCGTCGGCGCGCGCTTGCTCGACTGGCAACCGCGTGACGTCGGGGGCATCGTCGAGTTCGTGCTCGACGGCGAAACCACTCCGCGCTCGTTGCGGTTGTCGGTGCCGGGCAGGCACATGGCGCTCAACGCGCTGGCCGCACTGCTGGCCGCCCGCGCCGCGGGCGCCGACATCGACGAGATCGTGCAGGGTCTGGAGGGGTTCGGCGGCGTGCATCGCCGGTTCCAGTTCACCGGCCGGGAGAACGGGGTGCGCGTGTTCGACGATTACGCGCACCACCCCACCGAGGTCCGCGCCGTGCTCGAGGCGGCCGCGCAGCTCGTGTCCCAGGAGGCGCGCGACGGTGCCCGCACCCGTCGCGGCCAGGTGATCGTGGTGTTCCAGCCGCATCTGTACAGCCGCACGGCCACTTTCGCGTCCGAGTTCGGCACCGCGCTGAGCCTGGCCGACGAAGTGGTCGTGCTCGACGTCTACGGCGCCCGCGAGGACCCGCTGCCCGGCGTCAACGGGGCGCTGGTCGCGCAGTCGGTGACCAAACCCGTGCACTATCAACCGGATATGTCCAAGGTGGGTAAGCAGGTCGCCGGGCTGGCCCGTGACGGTGACGTGGTGATCACCATGGGCGCGGGCGATGTGACGATGCTGGGTAGCCAGATCCTGGACGGCCTGCGGGCCAGACCGCAGCAGGGCAGCCGGTGAGATTGCCGATGCCCGCCGCGCGCGGGTGGCACGGCTACCGTCTCTGGACGGTGGTCGGGGTGGTCGTGGTGAGCCTGCTGGTGGTACTGGCCTGGTTCACTCCGGCGCTGTCGGTGCGCACCGTGCGCGTCGACGGGTTGTCGGCGGTGCCGGAGGTCGAGGTGCGCGGTCGGCTCGAGATTCCGGACGGCCGTTCGATGTTGCGCATCGATACCACCGCGATCGCCCAGCGCGTCGCCGCGATTCCGAAGGTGCGCTCGGTCCGGGTGCAGCGTAAATTCCCCTCGACGGTGCTGGTCACCGTCGTGGAGCGAACACCGGTGGTGTACTTCGAAGCCCCGGACGGCGCTCACCTGATCGATGCCGAGAGCGTCGAATTCGCGATCGAACCCGAGCCGCCCATCGGGGTACCCAAACTGCTCACCGAGGGCTCGTTCACCGGGCCCGCGGCGGCGAGGGCGGCGGTGGATGTGCTGGTCACCCTGCCGCCCGCCCTGTCGGTGCAGGTGGGTGAGGTTGTCGCGCGGTCGAATTCGGACGTCTCGCTGAACCTTCGCGATGGCAGGAAGGTAGTGTGGGGCGGTACGGGCGACGGCGAGCGCAAAGCCGCCGTCGTGTTGCCGCTCCTGACCCGTGAGGGGACCGTGTTCGACGTTTCGAGTCCGAATCTGGTCACGGTAAAGTGAGCGACATTCTTTGTGGCACAAGATTCTGGCTCTCGTCTCGGCGCGCCTGCGTCGAGATCGCAGTGGCTGCGAATAGCGTTCCGCAGCAGTCGGATACTTGACATAACGCCAACCCTATGGTTGAGGTTGAGGGTTTAAGATCGAAGGAAGGCGAGAGCCCATGACGCCCCCGCACAACTACCTTGCAGTGATCAAGGTCGTCGGTATCGGCGGCGGCGGCGTGAACGCCGTCAACCGAATGATCGAACAGGGACTCAAGGGAGTCGAGTTCATCGCGGTCAATACCGACGCGCAAGCCCTGCTGATGAGTGACGCCGACGTCAAACTCGATGTCGGTCGCGAACTCACCCGCGGCCTCGGTGCCGGAGCCGATCCGGAAGTCGGCCGCAAGGCCGCAGAAGACCACAAGGACGAGATCGAAGAGGTGCTCAAGGGCGCCGACATGGTCTTCGTCACGGCGGGCGAGGGTGGTGGCACCGGTACCGGTGGCGCTCCCGTCGTCGCCAGCATCGCCCGCAAATTAGGCGCTCTGACTATAGGAGTCGTCACCCGGCCGTTCTCTTTCGAGGGCAAGCGGCGCGGGAACCAGGCCGAAGTAGGGATCAACCAGCTTCGCGAGTCGTGCGACACCCTCATCGTCATTCCGAACGACCGGCTGCTGCAGCTGGGCGACGCGGCGGTGAGTCTCATGGACGCCTTCCGCTCCGCGGATGAGGTGCTGCTCAACGGTGTTCAGGGTATTACCGACCTGATCACCACCCCGGGCTTGATCAACGTCGACTTCGCCGACGTCAAGAGCGTGATGTCCGGTGCCGGTTCGGCACTCATGGGCATCGGCTCGGCGCGCGGTGAGGGTCGTTCGGTGAAGGCCGCCGAGACGGCGATCAACTCGCCGCTGCTCGAAGCCTCCATGGACGGCGCGCACGGCGTGCTGCTCTCGATCGCGGGCGGCTCCGATCTGGGCCTGTTCGAGATCAACGAGGCGGCCTCGCTGGTGCAGGAGGCGGCCCACATCGAGGCCAACATCATCTTCGGTACGGTCATCGACGATTCGCTCGGCGACGAGGTGCGAGTCACCGTCATCGCCGCGGGATTCGACGGTGGTGGTCCGTCGCGGCGCGATACCGAGCCGAGGTCGGCCACGCCGAGCCGGACCGGGACGAACCCGATCGGTTCCGGCCGCGCGGGCGAGATCGGCCAGGGACGTCCGTCGGAGGCGCCGTCGCGTCCCACCGAGCCCGCCACAGCCGGGGTGTCCAGTGGTCGGGCCGCGGCGCCGAACTACCGCGACACCGAGCGGTACCGGGAGTCGGAGCGTCAGCGGGTCACCGAGGCGGCCATGAACCGTGTCAACAACCCGGAAGTTCGCGAAGGCGACGACGACGACGAGATCAACGTCCCGGACTTCATGCGTCGATAAGCGTTCACACAGACGAAAGCGCCCGAACTCCTGTCGAGTTCGGGCGCTTTCGCGTGGTGCGGTGGCTCAGCCTTCGGCGCTGCCGAGGCAGTAGGTGATCTTCGGATCATTGACCACGAGCACCTGGTCGGCGTCCTCGCCACACAGCTGCTCGTCGACCTGGCCGTCGACGCGACTGACAACCTTGAAGCTGGCGTCGGAGGCGGTGCACGGCACGAACTTGTAGCCGGTCATCATGCCCTCGTTGTAGCAGCTGCCCTCCGTGAAATTCGGGGCGAGACAGAGGAACGCGACGGTCCCGCCGCTGCCGAAGGTCTCCTCGTAGGAGGTGTAGTCCTCGTGGCACTCGACCTTCTTGTCGTGCACCTGGACGACCTGGTAGACGGCATTCTCGGCTGAGCACGGGACGGGCTCGGTCTTGGAGTCGATCATCGACGCCGAGATCACGTTGATGCACTCACCGACCTTCGAGCGGGCGGTGTCGGACTTGCTCGCGTCCTTGGCCACCTCGGAGACCTTGTCCACGGCCGAGCAACCCGCGGCACCGAGCGCCGTGACCGCCAGCAGTGCGAGCGAGAACCGCGAAACCATTCCCTTGCCGGTGAACGTCATGCGAACCTTCTTTCTGCAGAACCTCACCGCGGACCCTTCGGCGGTGTAGGCCTCGATCACCCAACCTCACCCCGCCCCGCCGAGCATCCGGGAAACCACGGTAATTCCGGGTCGGGAGCACCGTTATGCTTCGATCCGGCCGTCTGCGGCCGATATCGCCAGTGAGGTACGGAGTGTCATGTTCGAACGCGCATTCATCGGCCGCGCCACCGAACTAGCCGCGCTGGCCACGACCTTCGCCGGCCCCGACGCGCCCTGGTTGCTGCTGGTCGACGGCCCCGCCGGAATCGGCAAGTCCCGCTTGATCACCGAGTTCGTCGCCACGGCCCGCTGCCGGGTCGTGGTGGTCACCGGAGTGGAAGACGTCCGCTCGCAGCCGCACTACCTCGCCGACGACATCGTCGAGCAGGTGGGCGAGTGCGCGGGCACGGCGGATTCGCAGGACGATACGGCCGTTGTTCGCCGAGTGCGGCGTGCGCTCGGCGCGACCGAGACCCTGCTCGTCGTCGACGACGCACAGTGGGCCGACCCGGAATCGTTGCGGCTGCTGACATCGCTGATCCGAAATCGGCCCGCGCGGGGATTCCGGCTGTTGCTGGCGTTCCGCGACGGCGGTTGCCCGCCGTCGATCGCTCGATCGCTGCGTGCGCCGCAGGTGCGGACCGTGCAGGTGCGGGTTCCGCCGTTCACCGAAGTCGATGTCGACGGTCTGCTGCAGGGGGAGGACCCGCGCCGGCGGGCCAGATTGTTCACTGCCTCCCACGGCAATCCGCTCTATCTGACGCTGCTCGCCGATCTCCCCGACCGGGAATTGGACCGGGCTCTGCACGGCGACGAGCCCGACCCCGCCTCCGACGACTTCGCGGCACTGGATCGGACGATTCGCGCGGAGCTGGCCCAATTGCCGGAAACCGAGCGGCTCGTCGCACAGGCCATCGCCGTGTGCGGCCTGCCGCCCGACCTCGACTTGGTCTGCGCGACGGCTGCTCTCACGAACGCCGTGGTGGTCGCGGCGGTGGACCAGCTGGTCGGGCGTGCCGTGGTGAGCGTGCGCGACGGGGCGGTGGCGTTCGCCCATCCGCTGATTCGCACCGCCGCCTACCGCCTTGGTGGTCACGGTTGGCGAGCCATGGCCCATCGCCGTGCGGCCATCGAGCTACGCGCGCGCGATGCGCCGATGCCCTCGCGTGCACGCCATCTCGAACACGCCCTACTCGGTGCGGACGAGATCGCGGGCGCGGAACTGCGTTCGGCCGCCGAGCAGGTACTCGCCGACGCACCGGCAGCCAGCGCACGGTGGCTCTCGGCCGCCACGCGCATCGCCCCCGTGACCGCCGACCCACTCGCCGACGCCCTGGCACTGGGCCGGGCGCAGCTGCTGTCCGGTGCGGCAGCGCAGGCGGGGGAGACCCTCGAAGCAGCCGCAGCTACCGAGGGTCGCCATCAGTTGGAGGCGCTGCTGCTGTCGGCCCGGTGCCTGCGAATGCTCGGCCACATAGGTCGGGCGAGAACACTGCTGGCCACCGCCGCGCACCTACCCCGACGGCCCGGTGACGGACCGGTGCAGTTGGAACTGGCGATCCTGGAAATGCAAGACCATCAAGACGTCGAAGGCCGCGCCCGCCTCACCGCCCTGTTCGACTCCGACGCCGTCGACGACCCGGCCGTGCGTGCCGCCGCGAGCGCCCTGCGTTGCCTCGGCTTGCTCGCCGAGGCGCGGATCGCCGAGGCCGCCTCGCTCTACAGCCCCTGTGATCGCGCCTTCGACCAGCTCACCGACACCGCACTGCGCGAAGTGGTGCACGCCGCCCCCGCCTTCGGCTGGTGCGCGTACTTTCTCGACCGTGACGCGAAAGGCCTGCACCACCTGGACCGCGCGATCGCGGTGAGCCGCCGCTTCGGGCGCACCTACGCCCTGGCCGAACTGCATACGGTGCGCGCGTACTCCCTGGCGAAACTGGGCCGCCTGCACGACGCCGTCGCCGCCGCCGACGAAGCCACCGACGCCGCGACCACCTTCCACTACCCCGACCTGCTCTCTTTCGTCGGCGCGCTGAAACTGCGCACCCTCCAATCGACCGCCCCACCCGACGTGGTCACCGCCCAGTGGCACACCGTCGCGGCCCTACCGCGCCCCACCATGCGCTGGTGGCGCCAGGTAGTGGAAACAGCCCTCGCCGAAACCGCCCGAACGCTGTCGCTTCCCGCGGCCGTACCCCCACCCCGGGAACTGCGTCCCGGCCCACTCACCGCCACCCATCTCGCCAGAGCCGCCCACGCCGCGATCGCCACCGGCGACCTCCCCGCCGCGGCCGAGCTGATCGCCCGCGCCGAGAGCGCCGCCGCGGCGACGACCCTCGGCCCCGCCGAACGCACAGGCGAGCGGGCGGCCATGGACGACGAATCCGTGGCGGCTGCCGTCGGACTCGGCAGCCAGGTGGGTGCGGCCGCGCTGGCACGGGCCGACTACGCCGCGGCCACGGGCGACGTGGCCGTCGCTGCCGCCGCCGCCGAGGTGGCGGTCGCGGCGTTCGCGCGTGCGGGGATGACGGTGAATCGGGCGCAGGCCGAGTTGTTCGCTGGTGTCATCGCGGGCCGTCGCGGCGATTTCGGCCACGCGACCAGCCGGTTCGCCGCCGCGCGGGCGACGTTCTCGGTGACCGGCGCCACCCGCCTGATCGACGAGGTGATCATCGCTCAGCGCAGACTCGCGGGCGCCCAGAAGGTCGGCGTCCCCGCTGCCCTGACCCGACGCGAACGCGAGGTCGCCGACCTGGCAGCCCACGGTCACACGAACAAAGCCATCGCCGAGCACCTCTACCTCAGCCCACGCACCGTCGAAGACCATCTCGGCCGAGTCCTGCGAAAGCTGGGCCTCACCGGCCGCGCGGGCATCGCCCGCAAGCTCGGCGAGCTCGACGCCGCCGCATCTTCCCCCTGACCGGGTACCGGGGTTGACCGACGTCACCCCGGGCGTGGACCGCGCGACCTTCCGGCGGCACTACGCTCGAACACATGACTTCCGCACCTCCTACCGTGACCGTTCGCCGGGTGACCACCACCCGCGCCGGTGGCTTCTCCGCCCCGCCCTACGAGTCGTTCAACCTGGGTGACCACGTCGGTGACGATCCGGAAGCTGTGCGCCGCAACAGGATTCGGTTGGCCGAAGGTATCGGGCTCACCCCGGACCGGTTGGTGTGGATGGAGCAGGTGCACGGGCGCACCGTCGAGATCGTCGACGGACCGCGCGCCGAACCGGTGCCGGTGACCGACGCGCTGGTCACCACGGTGCCGGGACTGGCGCTGGTGGTGCTCACCGCCGACTGCGTGCCGATCCTGCTCTCCGACGACGAGGCGGGCGTCATCGCCGCGGTCCACGCGGGTCGCATCGGCGCCAGGATCGGCATCGTGCCGCGCGTTCTCGAGGCGATGGTGTCGGTCGGGGCCCGCGTCGACCGCATCGGCGCGTTCCTCGGCCCGGCCGCCTCCGGGCGACAGTACGAGGTGCCGGCGTCCATGCGCGCCGACGTCGAGGCCCACCTGCCCGGCAGCGCGACCACAACCGTCCGCAAGACCCCAGGTCTGGACCTGCGAGCCGGCATCCGCAGGCAGCTCACCGAGGCGGGAGTCGGCGGAATCGCGGTCGATCCCCGCTGCACCATCGAGGACAAAACCCTGTTCAGCCATCGCCGCGGCGCCCCGACCGGCCGGATAGCCGGCGTGATCTGGATGGACCCCGCCGTATGAGCAGCGAAGCCACCCCCGAACCGGCCCGCGCGACCACCGGAGCGCACGGATGACCGCGGAACCAGCGGCGACGACCGCCCGCACCGCCGAACTCGCCGGCCGGCTCGACGGCCTGCTCGCGCGCATCGACGCCGCTGTCGAATCCGCGCGACGCCCGGCAGGCTCGGTCAGCCTGCTGCCGGTGACGAAATTCTTCCCCGCCGCCGATGTCGCGATCCTGCACGCCCTCGGCCGACGCGAATTCGGTGAGTCCCGCGAGCAGGAAGCCTCCGCGAAGGTCGACCAGCTCGCTTACGACGACGTCGAATGGCACATGATCGGCCGTTTACAACGCAACAAGGCACGCGCGGTGGCGCGCTGGGCGCACACCGTAGCCTCGCTCGACAGCGAACGCCTGGCAAACGCCCTTGACCGTGCGGCGCAGGACGCACTGGCAGCCGGCGAGCGTATCGCGCCGCTGCGCGTGCTGCTGCAGGTGAGCCTCGATGCCGACCCCGGACGCGGGGGTGTCGCACCGGCCGATCTACTCGCTCTCGCCGACCTGGTAGCGAAGGCGCCCGGCCTGCATCTGGCCGGTCTGATGGCGATTCCGCCCCTTGACACACCGACTGATGTGTCGTTTGCGAATCTTGCGACATTGCACACTTCGCTGCTAGCGCAACACGCCGGAGCCACCGAGCTTTCCGCAGGTATGTCGGGTGATTTGGAGATTGCGGTCGAACACGGTTCGACGTGTGTGCGTGTCGGAACTGCCTTGATGGGCGCCCGACCGATAACCTCGGCGTAGCAAAGAAACCTCACCAGTCACATTCGACACATACGATTGGGCCGAAGAGGCGCTGAGCAAGAACTTCAACACCCGGCCGCCACCGGGGCCGAAGGAAGGTCGACCAGATGAGTACCCTGCATAAGTTCAAGGCGTACTTCGGCATGGTTCCGCTCGATGAGTACGAAGACGACTACGTCGACGATCATGCCCCTCGCGGTGCCGAGGAGCGCGTGGGCCGCGTCCGCCCGCGCAGCTACGACCGTTATGCCGAAGACCGTTACGGCTCCGACCGTTTCGAGGACGAGGCCGACGACTTCCCACAGCCGGCTTACAAGTCGGCCTACCAGGCGCGTCGTGACGACTATGTCGCCGACACCTACGCCGACGATCGCTACGAGACGCCGCGTCGCCCCACCAGGATCGAAACGGCGCCGTCGTCGGGCCGGTCCTTCCGGGCAGGCGGTGTCGCACCCGGTATGCGTGGCTCCACTCGTGGTGCGCTCGCGGTCGATCCCGACGCCGAAGAGCGCAGGCTGGAGGAGCGCATGCGCCCCGAGCCCGCGCCCGCGCGGCGTCCCGGGATCTTCGAGGACGGAGGTCCCTTGTCCAAGATCACCACGCTGCGTCCGCGCGACTACGGCGAGGCCAGGATCATCGGTGAACGATTCCGCGAAGGGAATCCGGTCATCATGGACCTGGTCGACCTGAGCAATGCCGACGCGAAAAGGCTGGTCGATTTCGCGGCCGGCCTGGCTTTCGCGCTGCGTGGTTCGTTCGACAAGGTGGCGACAAAGGTGTTCCTGCTCTCACCGGCCGATGTCGACGTATCGGCGGAAGAACGCCGCCGTATCGCCGAAAACGGCTTCTACAACCAGAAATAGAGACCGCGGACCCGATACCGAGATGGCCGCCCGCGCGTTGCGCGGCGCGGCCATTTTGCACCCTGCCGATTTTGCGGCAGAGTGAACCCGTGGCCCTGTTCGCGGTTCTGTACCTCGTGCTTTTCATCTTCTGGCTGTTGCTCATCAGTCGGGTGATCGTCGAGTTCATTCGCAGTTTCGCGCGCGACTGGCGCCCGACCGGTGTGGTGGTGATCATCCTCGAGGCGATCTTCACTGTTACCGACCCTCCGGTGAAACTGTTGAGGCGGTTGATACCTCCTGTGAATCTTGGGGGTATTCGCCTCGATCTTTCGATAATGGTCCTGCTCTTCCTCGTCTTCATCCTGATGTCGATCGTGGGTAGGCTCGGGCAGCCCGTGACCTCCGTGTGACACAATGAATCGAGAAGACCGCTTGCTAGTTCTCCAAAAGACGCGTGAAGGGATCCTTCGATGCCGCTGACTCCTGCCGATGTGCACAACGTCGCGTTCAGCAAACCGCCGATCGGTAAGCGCGGCTACAACGAGGACGAGGTCGATGCCTTCCTGGATCTCGTCGAACAGGAGCTTTCGCGCCTGATCGAGGAGAACGCCGACCTGCGTCAGCGGGTCGCCGAACTCGACACCGAGCTGGCCGACGCCAAGAAGAACCGTGGCCCGGCCCCGGTCAACGCCGCGAAAGCGCCTGTTCAGCAGGCACCTCCCCCCGCGCCGGACCCCGTTCCGCAGCCGGTTCCGGTCGCGCCGCCCGCCCCGATGCCCGTCGCGGCCCCGGTGCAGAACAACGGCCCGGACGCGAACATGCAGGCCGCGAAGGTGCTCACCCTGGCGCAGGAGATGGCCGACCGCCTGACCACCGACGCCAAGACCGAGGCCGAGGGTCTGCTCTCGAACGCGCGGGCAAACTCCGAGCGACTGGTCGGCGATGCCCGCACCCGTTCGGAAGCGATGATCGCCGACGCGCGTCAGAAGTCCGACGCCATGCTGTCGGACGCGCAGAACCGCTCCGACACCCAGATCCGGCAGGCCAAGGACAAGGCCGAGGCGCTCACCGCCGACGCCGAGCGTCAGCACGCCGAGATCATGGCCACGATCACCCAGCAGCGCACGGTGCTCGAAAGCCGCATCGAGCAGTTGAAGACCTTCGAGCGCGAGTACCGGGTGCGCCTGAAGTCCTACCTGGAATCGCAGCTGGAAGAGCTCGAGAACCGTGGGTCGGCCGTACCGGTCGACGGCGGCGAGTTCGCGGGCGAAACCAACGGTTCGGCCAACAGTCTGGCTCCCGCTTCCTTCGCCAAGGGCGGCAAGTAAACTGGTTCCCGAGTCGCGCGACGCAGCGCGTCGCGTGATTCGGGAATGCCCAGCTATCGTCGGGCTGCTCGGTTGGCTTGGGAGTCAGCATGCTCGTCTTGACGCTTGTTCTTGCGGCGATCGGCTTCGGACTGCTCGTCGCGGCGCTCGCCACCGGTTCGGTGGTGTGGGCGTGGGGGTGCATTCTGATCTGTGTTGTCGGTGCCGCGAGTTTGCTCGTGAGCGCACTGGCTACCCGAAAACCCGAGAGCGAACCGGTCCCACCCGGCCGACACGCCCGGCGGAACTGATCGGGCGCGGAATATCGACTGGACGAGCCCGGTTAGAATCGAACTACACACGGCACTGATCCGGCCATCACCGGGGAGCCTTCGGAAGAACAGCGTTCGCGCCCAGTAGAACCGAACGGGTGAGCCCGTCACAGCTCACACAACGAGAGGCTCGTGCCGTTCCCGGCGAGGGACAGTACGAGCAAACGGGGTGGTACCGCGGTACGGCGCACCGGCGCCGACATCGTCCCCGTGCCCACATTTCGCGCTTACAGCGCGGCGGCACGAGGAGTAGATCCGCGATGGCGGACGAGACAACTACCGGTAACGCATACCCCCGGGTCGATTTCGGCGCGGGTTCGGGCGCGACGTTCCCGGAGCTCGAAACCCAGGTGCTCGACTATTGGGCTCGCGACGACACCTTCCGCGCCAGCATCGCCAACCGCGAGGGTGCTGTAGCTGATTCGGCGCCTGCGGGGGCCTCCGTGGTTACGCAGGCTGCCGCCTCCGGCCCCGTCGCAGCCGCCAATGAGTTCGTCTTCTACGACGGCCCGCCCTTCGCCAACGGCCTGCCGCACTACGGCCACCTGCTGACCGGCTACGTCAAGGACCTGATCCCGCGCTTCCAGACCATGCGCGGCAAAAAGGTCGACCGCCGCTTCGGCTGGGACACCCACGGCCTGCCCGCCGAGATCGAAGCCGAGAAGCAGCTCGGCATCACCGACAAGGCGCAGATCGACGAGATGGGGCTGGCCGAGTTCAACGCCGCCTGTAGATCGTCGGTGCTGCGCTACACCGACGAGTGGCGCGCCTACGTCACCCGCCAGGCCCGCTGGGTCGACTTCGACAACGACTACAAGACCCTCGACCTCGACTTCATGGAGTCGGTCATGTGGGCGTTCAAGTCGCTGCACGAGAAGGGCCTGATCTACCAGGGCTTCCGCGTGCTGCCCTACAGCTGGTACGAGCAGACGCCGCTGTCGAACCAGGAGACCCGCCTCGACGACGCGTACAAGATGCGTCAGGACCCCGCGGTCACCGTCGACATGCGACTGAGCGTGCCCGCCGAACATCCCCTTGCCGCACTGGACGGCGCGAACGCGCTGATCTGGACGACCACGCCGTGGACCCTGCCGTCCAACCTCGCGATCGCGGTACACCCCGACGTGCGCTACGTGCACGTGCGCGGCGCCGATGACAAGCGCTATCTGCTGGCCGCCGAGCGGGTGTCGCACTACAGCCGCGAACTCGGCGAGGAGCCACAGGTGCTCGGCGAGTACGACGGTGCCGCCCTGTCGGATCTGTCCTACGCCCCGCCGTTCGACTTCTTCGTCGGCCACCCGAACGCGCACCGCGTGCTCACCGCAGACTACGTCACGACCGACTCGGGCACCGGAATCGTCCACCTCGCACCGGCTTTCGGTGAAGAGGACATGGATGTCGCCGGCGCCAACGGCATCGAGATCGTCCAACCTCTCGACCCGGCGGGCAAGTTCACCTCGATGGTGCCGCCGTACGAGGGCCTGATGGTCTTCGACGCCAACCCGGTGATCATCAAGGATCTCAAAGCCGCCGGAAAGCTCCTGCGGCACGAGACGATCGAGCACTCCTACCCGCACAGCTGGCGTTCCGGTCAGCCGCTGATCTACATGGCGGTGCCGTCCTGGTTCGTCGCGGTGACCAAGTTCCGTGACCGGATGGTCGAGCTCAACCAGCAGATCAGCTGGGTGCCCGAGCACATCCGCGACGGTCAGTTCGGTAAGTGGCTCGAGGGCGCGCGCGACTGGAACATCAGCCGAAACCGCTACTGGGGTAGCCCGATCCCGGTCTGGGTCTCCGACGACCCGGCCTACCCGCGCGTGGACGTCTACGGTTCGCTCGACGAGCTCGAAGCCGACTTCGGCGTGCGCCCCACCGACCTGCACCGCCCGTACATCGACGAGCTCACCCGGCCCAATCCCGATGACCCGACCGGGAATTCGACCATGCGCCGGGTTCCCGAGGTGCTCGACTGCTGGTTCGAGTCGGGCTCGATGCCCTACGCGCAGGTGCACTACCCGTTCGAGAACAAGGAGTGGTTCGACAGCCACTTCCCCGGCGACTTCATCGTCGAGTACAACGGGCAGACCCGTGGCTGGTTCTACACCCTGCACGTGCTCTCGACCGCGCTGTTCGACTCGCCGTCGTTCAAAACCGTTGCCGCGCACGGCATCGTGCTCGGTGACGACGGCTTGAAGATGTCGAAGTCGAAGGGTAACTACCCCGACGTCAACGAGGTCTTCGACCGCGACGGCTCCGACGCCATGCGCTGGTTCTTGATGAGCTCGCCGATCCTGCGGGGCGGCAACCTCATCGTCACCGAGCGCGGCATCCGTGAAGGCGTGAGCCATGCGATGCGGCCGCTGTGGAACGCGTGGACGTTCCTACAGCTCTACGCCTCGAAGCCGGGTGTGTGGCGCACGGATTCGCCGAACGTGCTCGACCGCTACATCCTCGCCAAGCTCGCGGTCACCCGCGACGTGGTCACCGAGGCGCTGGAGGCCTACGACATCGCCGGTGCCGCCGACGAACTGCGCGGGTTCGCCGACGCGCTCACCAATTGGTATGTGCGCCGGTCGCGTTCGCGGTTCTGGTCCGAGGACCGCGACGCGGTCGACACCCTGCACACGGTGCTGGAAGTGGTCACCCGCCTCGCCGCGCCGCTGCTGCCGCTGATCACCGAGGTGATCTGGCGTGGGCTCACCGGCGGACGTTCGGTGCACCTGACCGACTGGCCGACCGAGACCGAGCTGCCGCACGATCCCGAACTGGTCGCCGCCATGGACGAGGTGCGGGTCGTCTGTTCCACCGTGTTGAGCCTGCGCAAGGCCCAGAACCTGCGGGTGCGGTTGCCTCTGGCCGAAGCCACCATCGCGGCGGCCGACGCCGAGCGGCTCGCGCCGTTCGCCGAGCTGATCGCCGACGAGGTCAACGTCAAGAAGGTCGACCTGACCACCGACGTCTCCGCACACGGCCGGTTCGAACTGGTCGTCAACGCGCGCGCCGCCGGCCCGCGCATCGGTAAGCAGGTGCAGACGGTGATCAAGGCCGTCAAGGCGGGGGAGTGGAGCGAATCCGCCGACGGTGTCGTGACCGCTGCCGGAATCCCCCTGCTGCCCGAGGAATACACCCAGCGCCTGGTGGCCGCCGAACCGGAGTCCACCGCCGCCCTGCCCGGCAATGCCGGCCTGGTGGTGCTGAACTCGGTGGTCACCGAGGAGCTGGAGGCCGAGGGCTGGGCCCGCGACCTCATCCGCGACCTGCAGGAGACCCGCAAGTCGCAGGGTCTCGAGGTGTCCGACCGGATCAGCGTGGTTCTGGACGTGCCCGCCGAACGGGTGCAGTGGGCCGCGACCCACCGTGACCTGATCGCCGGGGAAATCCTGGCCACCGCACTGACTTTCGGTGATGCCGGTGCCGATGCCGCCGAGATCACCGGTGGCGTCAAGGTTTCGGTCGCGAAGGCCTGAGTTCTGCGCAGCGCGAAAAGGTCCGGGCTCGCCGAGCCCGGACCTTGTGTGTGCGGTGGACAGTTACTCGACGACCAGTTCCACCGGGATATTGCCCCGGGTGGCGTTGGAGTACGGGCACACCTGATGGGTGGTCTCGATGAGTTGGGTGCCCTGCTCGTTGTGCAGGTGCTCGGGCAGTTCCACGCGCAGCACGACCGAGAGTCCGAAACGGCCGCCCTCGAGGGGGTTCAAACCGACCTCGGCAGTCACCGACGCGTCGCTGGCTTCGATCTTCATCCGCTTGGCGACCAGTTGCAGCGCGCTGGCGAAACAGGCCGAGTAGCCCGCCGCGAAGAGCTGCTCCGGATTGGTGCCCGCGCCGTCGCCGCCCATCGCCTTGGGGGCGGCGAGCGTCAGATCGAGCACGCCGTCGTCGCTGTAGGAACGGCCTTCGCGGCCGACCGAGGTTGCGACCGCGGTGTAGATAGGTGCCATGGTGTCCTCCTAGACAGAACTGTCTGTTCTCTTGTGATCATCAGAGTAGACAGATCTGTCTGATATCGTCAAGGGGAAGCGCTGAATTTCTGAAAGGACGCAGGTCACCGATGAGTGCCGCTCGCGAACGTCTGCTCGACACGGCCACCCGGTTGTTCTATGCCGAGGGTGTCCACAAGGTGGGCATCGACCGGATCATCGCCGAGGCCGGTATCGCCAAGGCGACCTTCTACCGGCACTTCAAAACCAAAGACGACCTGGTGGTCGCCTACCTGCAGCGTGAGTACGCGCGCCAGCGCAACGCGCTGGAATCGGTGCCGGGTGAGGGCTACGCCACCATCACCACCATCTTCGACACGATCGGCGGCATCAGCTGCGGCCCCGGCTTCCGTGGCTGCCCCTTCCTCAATGCCGCGGTGGAATTCCCCGACCCGCGACATCCGGTCCGCCGCGTCGTCGACGACTACCGCACCTGGTTCCGTGAGCTCATGGCCGAACACCTGCGCGCAGGTGGCCACCCGGCGCCCGACGACGCCGCCCGCGCCCTGCTCCTGACCCGCGACGGCGTGACGATCAGCGGCGGCGTCGGCGACGACGACACGGTTCGAGCCGGCGTTCGCGCAGCATTGACGCTCATCACCTGAGCGTGTGCGAAAAGATGCTGGAAAGTTGCTGAATTCTGTGACATCGGCGAGCCGGTCGGGCAGAATTGTGATGTTACTGCTGATGCGCATGGAACCGCTGAGGCGACAGTGACTGCTCGTGACGATTGTCCTGTGGAAACGGTGCGCGCCGGTGATGGCGACATCTCGGCGCGACACCGGATCAGTGGGTGGCACACCCGAGGATCAGGCGACGCCGCCCGATAGCCGACCAGCCGGAGTCCTGGGCTCCCGGCCGTGAGGAAGGGCGCGCACATGAAGCGAAAACTCTCGAGACGGATGGGTATCGGCTTCGTCGCCACCGTCACCGCGACAGTCGTCCTGGCCGGGCCCGCGTGGTCACAGCCCGGCAGCGCGTCGGGCTCCGGCGCATCAGGCTCGTCGTCGGGAAGCTCCAGCGGCTCCGGCATGATCCCGCTGCCCAGCGCCACCGGCATCGGCGCCCTCACCGCCGCCATGACCCAGCTCGGCAAACCCTACGAGTGGGGTGCGGTGGGCCCACACTCCTGGGACTGCTCTGCGCTGGTCCAGTGGGCATTCCGGCAGGTCGGCGTCAGCTTGCCGCGCACCACCTGGGAGCAGGCGAAAGTCGGCCTTCCGGTGACCTTCGGCGGCCTGGCCCCAGGCGATGTCGTCATCCTCAACGGCGACGGCTCCCACGTCGGCATCTACGCGGGAATGGGCCAACTCCTCGACGCCCACGACTGGGGCGTTCCGGTCGGCCTGCACCCGTTGCGCGAGTTCGACATCTTCGCGATCCGTAGATTCTGAGTTCTTGGCGGCCGGGGCCGCGGGTCGCGGCCCTTCGGGCCCCGATTCTTCCCTCCCGGCGGGCGCTCCTTCGTCGCACCCTCTGGTCAGTCCAGAATCGGGCGGGCCGCGAGAAAAGAGCCCGTCCGGTGAGAAAAAGACCTCAGTCCACCAGTTGACGCAGTAGCGGGCCGTATTCGGGATGGGCCAGGGCCGAGGCGAACTGGGCCACCAGGTAGTCGGCGGGGTTGCCGGTGTCGTACCAGCGGCCCTGGATGACCTGGCCGTACACCGCGTGCTCGGCGGCGTAGTTGTTGATCGCGTCGGTCAGGTACACCTCGCCGGACTGGTGGGTGTACCAGTTCTCGGTCTGAGTGCGCAGCTCGTCGATGATGCCGGGTGTCACCACGTACCCACCGATCGCCGCGAAGGCCGACGGGGCGTCTTCGGGCTTGGGCTTTTCCATGAGGCCGGAGATGCGCAGCAGCCCGTCGTCGAGGTCCTCGCGCACCACGGGCACGCCGTAACGCTGCGACTCACCCGGCGACATGGGCAGCAGCGCCAACACCGGGCACCCCGTCGATTCGTAGGCGGTGATCAACTGCTGGGCGCGCGGTACTTCGGCCACGAACACGTCGTCGGGCCACAGCACCAGCATCGGTTCGTCGCCCAGGTGTCGCGCGGCGTTGAGCACCGGCGTGCCGTTGCCGTACGGGCCGTGCTGGTCGAGGTAGGTGATGTGGCCCTCGCGGGAGAGCTCACCGACCTCTTCCACGGCGTCGGCGTAGGCGGACTTGCCGTCGGCGCGCAGTTGTGCGACCAGGGCCGGATTCGGCCGGAAGTGATCCTGGATCAGCGACTTGCCGCTGCTCACGACGATGGTGATGTCGGTGATCCCGGAGGCCACCAGTTCACGCACCGTGTGCTCGATGACCGGCTTGTCCCCGACCGGCAGCATCTCCTTCGGCGTCGCCTTGGTCAGCGGAAGCAGCCGGGAGCCGATTCCCGCCGCCGGAATGACAGCCTTGCGGATCTTCATCCCCCGATCATCACACATTCGGCTGTGTCATCGGTGTGCGACGGCTGGCAACGGCTGGAGGAATTGTCGGAGCTGCGGCGTAGATTGCGGCTGGTGAGCACCCACACTCCCGCCGCCGGGGCTCCGGCCAGGCCCGATGCGGCGGCGACCGCCCGTCGCTGGGTGTTGCACATCGATATGGACGCCTTCTTCGCCTCGGTCGAACAACTGACCCGCCCCACCCTGCGCGGCCGCCCGGTGCTCGTCGGCGGGGCGAGCCAGCGCGGTGTCGTCGCGGGGGCCAGCTACGAGGCCCGGGTCTACGGCGCGCGCTCGGCCATGCCGATGCATCAGGCCCGGCGCCTGATCGGCGTGTCGGCGGTGGTCGTGCCGCCGCGGGGCGCGCTGTACTCGGTGCTGAGCGCGCGGGTGTTCGACACGTTGCGCGGCTGTGTTCCGGTGCTCGAGACATTGTCGTTCGACGAGGCCTTCGCCGAGCCCGCCGAACTGGCGGGCGCGAGCGTCGCCGCGGTCGAGGACTATTGCGCGATGCTGCGCGCTCTGGTTCGAGCCCAGACCGGGCTCACTGCTTCGATCGGTGCCGCGACCGGGAAACAACTCGCCAAAATCGGTTCCGGCCTCGCCAAACCCGATGGGATGCGGGTCATTTCACCCTCGGAACAGGGTGAGCTGCTCGCGTCGTTGCCGGTGCGCGCACTGTGGGGGATCGGGCCGGTCGCCGAGGCCAGGCTGCGCAGCCTCGGCATCGAGACGGTCGGCGCGTTCGCCGCGCTGCCGGAATCGGAGGCCGTGTCGACCCTCGGTGGCAGCGTCGGCGCCGCACTGCACCGGCTCGCGCGCGGGATCGACGATCGCCCTGTCACCGAACGCGCCGAGGCCAAGCAGATCAGCGCCGAGAACACCTACGAGCGCGACATCGTCACCATGGCCGACCTGCGCGCCGCCGTCACCGCGATGGCGGCGTCGGCACACCGCAGGCTCGAACGCGACGGTCGCGCCGCCCGCACCGTGGTCCTCAAATTGAAGAAGTCGGATATGGGCATCGTGACCAGGTCGTTCACCCTGCCCTACGCCACCGCCGACCTCACCACGCTGGCCGCGGCCGCGCAACGCTCCGCGATCGACCCCGCCGAACTCGGGCCGATCCGCCTCGTCGGTGTCGGGTACGGCGGGTTGTCGCTGGTGCGCCAGGAATCGCTGTTCCCCGAACTCGATCAGGCGGTGCCCGCCGATCTCGGCACCGTCGAGGACGCCCCGCCGCCGCCGGACGAACTACCGAATCCGCCTGCGGGACTGTGGTTTCCGGGAATGGATGTGAATCATTCGGAATTCGGGCACGGCTGGGTGCAGGGTGCGGGCTACGGCGTGGTGACCGTGCGCTTCGAGACCAGCTCGACAGGTCCCGGCCCGGCGCGTACCTTTCCAGCCGACGACACGGGGCTGACACGGGCCGATCCGCTGGCAAGCCTCGCCTGAGGAGTAGCCTCGGCTACCGCGATGGAACCACTCCCACCTCGAACGCAAAGGACGAGCAGTTGAAGCTTCGTACGACCGGACGTGTAGCGATCGCCGGACTGGCCGTGGTCGCCGCCCTCGGCCTGAGCGCGTGCAGCGACGACAAGGGCGACAAGCCCGCCGCCAAAACCACCACCAGCGCGAAGGCCGCGGCCTCGGCGACGGCGGAGCTGCCCCCCGTGCCGACCGTGGAGCAGCTCAACGAGCAGCTCAACACCGCGCTGGACCCGTCGGTCCCCAACGAACAGAAGCTGGACTTCGTGCAGGGCGGCGAGGCCGACCCCGAACTGCCCAACCGCTTGGCCCAGGCCGCCTCGGACGCCAATGTTCAGGTGCAGGTCACCGAGGTGACCTCCTTCGGTGACAGCGTCAACGCGAAGGCCGACTTCACCGTCAACGGCCAGACCAATGTCGTCGACGTGCCGTTCGTGGCCGAAGAGGGCAAGTGGAAGGTCCAGAAGTCGTGGGCCTGCGGGATGATGACCAACCTGGGTCAGACCTCGGTCGCCTGCCCCTGATCTTGTTCGCGCCAGCCCCGTCCGGACCTGTCCGGGCGGGGCTTTCGCCTACGAGTCGCTACGGTGTTTCGCCTGCTGTCGGTGGCGCGGCTACTATCGGGCCCCGTGGTAGAGACGATCGTGCGTCAGGGGCATCCGCCCAAGGATGTTTCCGGCTCCGCGCGACGTGATCGCGCGGGGTGGGCGCGCATCGTCGCGATCGTCGCGGGCCTGATCGGCATTCTCACTGCCGCCGTGCTCCCCTTCCTGCCCGTCCGGGTAGATGCCGCGACGGTGTCCTGGCCCCAACAAGGCTCACCCGCCGCCGTCGAATCGCCACTGATCGCCTACGCGCCCGCCGCCTTGTCCGCCACGGTGCCGTGTGCGGCGTTGAGTTCCCTGGCAGGCACCGGCGGTGTGGCTGTCTCCACCGTGCCGCGGCAATCGGCCGACATGGAGAAGTACGGCTTCGTCGTGAAGGTGGTCGCCGACACCGACCAACGCCCAGGTCGGGTCGACGTCGTCTCGCGCTCGACGCTGATCTGGACCGCGCCGCTGGCGCAGGTACTCGACCGCTCCTGCGCGCTCACGATCGCGATCACCCCGCAGGAATCCACGGTCACCACAACAGGTCTCGGTGAAGGCGCCGCGGTGGCCGCCGATCTGCGTCCCCAGGTCGTCGGCGTGTTCAGCGAACTGACCGGTGCCGCGCCCGCGGATCTCGCGGTGCGCGTCGACGTCGACGCGCGCTACACATCGTCGCCGACCTGGCTCAAACTGGCCGTGATCGTGCTCTGCCTGCTGGCAACGGTGGTGTCGCTGTTCGCGCTGCACCGCCTCGATGCCCTCGACGGCCGGTCCGCCCGCCGCTTCCTGCCGCAACGCTGGTGGCGACTGCGCCCCGTCGACTGGCTGGTGTTCTCGGTCCTGCTCGTCTGGCATTTCATCGGCGCCAACACCTCCGACGACGGCTACATCCTCGGCATGGCCAGGGGCGCCAGTAGTTCGGGCAACATGTCGAACTACTACCGTTGGTTCAGCGTCGACGAGGGCCCGTTCTACACCCCCTACGTCGACATCATCGGATGGCTCACCCATATCTCGGCGGTCAGCCCGCTGGTCCGGCTGCCTGCCCTCGGCGCCGGCGTGCTCACCTGGTGGTTGATCAGTCGCGAAGTGCTGCCCCGCCTCGGCGTGGCTCTGCGCCGCGAACGCGTCGCCACGTGGACCGCAGCCCTCGTCTTCCTGGCCTTCTGGCTGCCCTACAACAACGGTCTACGCGCGGAATTCGTTGTCGCACTGGGTGTTCTGGTCACATGGGTTTCGGTCGAACGAGCGATCGCGACCCGGCGGCTGCTGCCGTTCGCCGTCGCGGTGATCGTGGCCGCGTTCACCCTCACCGGCGCACCGTCGGGATTGATCTGTCTCGGCGCGCTGGTGGCTGGTGCGCGCATCGTCACCGCAGTGATCGTGACGCGGGCGAAGACCGTGGGTTATCTCGCGTTGCTGCTGCCGATTCTGGCGGCGGGTTCGGTGGTGCTGACCGTGGTCTTCGCCGACCGAACCTTCGCCGGTGTGCGCGAGATGTTCGCCGTGCACGGTGTGATCGGGCCGAAAGAATCCTGGTTCTTCGAATTCCTGCGCTACCAGTACCTGCTGCAACTCAATGCTGACGGCTGGCTGACCAGGCGTTTCGGTGTCTTTGCGATGCTGATCGGGCTCATCGTCTGCACCGCTGTCCTGCTGCGCCGCGGCGGACATATCCCCGGCACCGCGGTCGGCCCGGTCCGGCGCATGCTCGGCATCACCCTCGCCGCCATGGTTCTGATGATGTTCTCGCCCACCAAGTGGACCCACCAGTTCGGTGTGTTCGCGGGCCTGGCCACCTGTGTCGCCGCGGTGACCGCGGTCGCGGTGAGCTCGCAGGTCCTGCGACCGATGCGCAATCGCGCGCTGTACGCCGCAGGTGTCTTCTTCGCCCTGTCGATGACCTGGGTCGGTGCCAACGGGTACTGGTACGTCTCGTCGTGGGGAGTCCCGTGGTGGGACAAGCCGCCGACGGTCGCGGGGTACGGCGTTTCGACCTTCTTCGTCGGCCTGACTCTGCTTGCGCTCGCCGTGGCGGCGTGGTTCCACGTTCATCCGAATCCGAAACCGCAGCCCAAGGCTGAGCGGTTGGCCGGGCTGCCCGTTCTCGCGGTGGCCGCCGCGATGATGGTGCTGTTCGAAGTGGCCTCCTTCGCCAAAGCCACAGTGTCCCAATACCCCGCGTACTCCTTGGCCGGTTCGAACCTCTCTGCGGCGTTCGCGGGCGGATGTGGGATGGCCGACGAGGTGCTCGTCGAGACCGACCCGAATGCCTCGATGCTCGCCCCGCTGTCCGGTGACGTGACCACCGCGATGAACGGCGCCGAATCCACCGGCTTCCGGGTCGATGGTGTCGCTCCGGTGCTCACCTCCGACGAGGTGGAATCGACCACAGGCCAGGCCAACTCGGTGTCCGATGATCCCGAAGAATTGCGTGATGCCTCGACCTCGGCGGGCTCGGAATCGCGGCAGGGGTCATTGCAGCTCCCGTTCGGTCTCGACCCCGCGACCACCCCCGTCGTCGGTAGCTACCGCGCGGGCGCCCAGGAACCGGCGGCCCTGACTACGGGCTGGTTCCGCTTGCCGAACGGTCCGCGCGGCCCGCTGCTCGCGATGTCGGTGGCAGGCCGGATCCGCTCGGTCGACGCCGACGGCATCGTCCACCCTGGGCAGGAACTAGCGGTCGAATACGGCACTGCGGCCGACGGAGTGGCCGCTGCCGAGGGCACTGCTGATGTCGCCGTGACCGGCCGGATCGCGCCGATCGATATCGGTCCCGCCCCGATGTGGCGCAACCTGCGCGTCCCGCTCGACCAGCTGCCTGCCGACGCGAACGTCGTCCGACTGGTCGCCGCCGACAAGGATCTCGGCGGCGACCAGTGGCTCGCAGTGACCCCGCCGCGCATGCCGCAGACCACCACGCTCAGCGCGCTGGTCGGCCGACAGGCGCCGGTTCTGCTGGATTGGGCTGTGGGACTGCACTTCCCGTGCCAGAACCAGATGCCGACCTACAACGGCATCGCCCAGCTCCCCGAATACCGCATCCTGCCCGACCGCAACGGCGCCACCATCACCAACCTCTGGCAGGGCCACGACGGCGGCGGCCCACTCGGCTGGACCCAGCTCCTCTTCACCGCCCGCACCCTGCCGACCTATCTGAACAACGACTGGGATCGGGACTGGGGTTCGCTCGAGCAGTACCTCCCCCTCGACACCACCGCCACCCCCGCGAAGGTGGATATCGACTCCGGCAACCGCTGGGGCACATGGACTCCCGGCCCCACCATCACCGCCTGGTAGTCGCCGGTCGCGGTCGAGTACACCCCGCCCGGAGCTCTCGGCCGGTGCGGTCACCGACATTTCGCGCCGCGGCTCGGACGGGAATGTCAGGCGAGACGGGCATGTGCACACCGACTGTGGCGGCCACGCGGTATCGGCACGGTTGCCGGTCCGGTTGCCGTCGAAGCGTTTCGCGGACGGTCTAGCGGGAGTTGGTGGCGATGCGTAGGGCGAGGTCCGGGAGATCGGCGCCCGTGAGTCCGGGGTAGCCGTGGAGGAGGGCGCGCCAGCGGGCAGGCACGGCCGAGGCGCCCCATCGGGCGCCGAGCAATCCGCCCGCGATGGCCGCGGTGGTGTCGGTGTCGTTGCCCGCGCGCACGCACGCCTGCAGCGCCAGTGGGAGGTGTTCGGGCGTGGCGGCATCGGTGGTGGTGATCGCCCACCACGCGGTCTGCAGGGCATGCACCACCCAGCCGTTGTTCGGGAAGTCGGCGGGCGTGCCCTGCTCGGCTTCATCGAGGCGTTCGGTCCAGTACGCCGATTGCGGTGAGCCGCTGACGTATTCGCGAGCCCCGCCGAAATCGGCGTTCAGCACGGCATGCCGGATCGCGTAGGTCCACATCTTGCACGCCTCGACCGCGTGCTCGTCGTGGTGGGTGAGCAACCCGACCCGGCCCGCCGCCGCCACGCATTCCGCGGCGTCGTCGAGATAGGCCAACGCCACCGGCGCCGTCCGCATCAGCGACCCGTTGCCGCCGGTTCGACCTGTCAACGACATCGCCACGGCCTGCATGTCCAGCGCGGAAGAAGGGCGAGCGGACAGCACGGCTCGGGTCTGATTGCCGATGTCGGGTGGCTTCGAGTCGTACCAGGAGACGAATCCCGCCGCGACCGCGTCGAGATCGATTCCCGGTCCGCCGGTAGCGGCTACCGCTACGGCTAGCGCCATCGACGTATCGTCGGTCCACTCGCCCGGAGCCCAGCCGAACACCCCGCCGCCGACCATGTCGATCACCGTGTCCGGGCCCGGATGTGTGAACTCGTAGCCCGCCCCCAGCGCGTCCCCGGCCGCTGTACCCACCAGCACGCCGGCGACCCGATCCGAGAACCCCGCATCGTGCACAGAATCCACCCCTCTCGGGTGTCCATCACCGGATCGTCCGATCAGCGAGCCTACCGGTCGGCTTGTGCCGCACCGGCGATGCACGCCGGTGCGACACCGAATCGAGCTATTGCGCGACGACGTCGGTCGGCTCGACCACCGAGTGCCGCCGGTGCCGGCGCGCCCGCAGCAGGGCGTCGGTGGTGAACACCGCCAGCGCCGTCCAGATCAGGGCGAATCCGGCCCACCGTGATGCCGGCATGGGTTCGTGCATGACCGCGACGCCCCAGGCCATCTGCAGGGCCGGGGTGAGGTACTGCAGGATGCCCATGGTCGAGAGCGGGACCCGCTTGGCCGCGACAGCGAACAGCAGCAGCGGCAGCAGGGTGACGGGTCCGGTGGCGAGCATGAGACCGAAATGGGCGGGGCTGGAGGTCATTTCACTGCTGCCGGTGGCCATCACGACGATCAGGAAGGCCAGCGCGAACGGCACGGCCACGATGCCCTCGGCCGCGATGCCGGGGAGCGCGTCGAGCCGGATCACCTTCTTCACCAGCCCGTAGGTGGCGAACGAGCAGGCCAGGATCAACGCGATCACCGGTGGTCTGCCGTAATCCACGGTCAACACCACCACCGCCAGCGCCCCCAGTCCCAGCGCCACCCACTGCGCCCTGGTGAGCCGTTCCCGGAACAGCAGCACCCCGACGGCGACGGTGACCAGCGGATTGATGAAGTAACCCAGCGCGCATTCCACGATGTGTCCGGTGGTGACGCCGAAGACGTAGACGCCCCAGTTCAGCGACAACGCCGCCGAGGCGGCCGCGGCCAGGCGCCAGGTCCTGGCATCGATCCCCCGCAAGCCACCCAGTCGCCCGGTCAGCGTGAGCACCAGCAGCACCACTACCAGCGTCCAGACGATCCGCTGCGCCACCACTTCGGCCGGCGAGGCAAACGACAGCAGCCCGAAGAAGGCGGCGAACGAACCCCAGATGAGGTAGGCGCCCGCACCGAAAACGACACCGGGCGGGGATGAGCTGCGCTGCATTCATCCCATGATACGACCGGCTAATCTGACGGGCATGTCCATATCCGTGCAGGAACCCGCGGCCACGGGCCTGACCGCAGCACAGGTCGATGAGCGCCGCCGTGACGGACGAACCAACGACGTCCCCGCGAGGGCGAGTCGCTCGGTCGGCGAGATCGTTCGCGCGAACGTCTTCACCCGCATCAATGCCATCCTCGGCGTGCTGTTCCTGCTCGTCCTGTCGACAGGCTCGATCATCGACGGCATGTTCGGGCTGCTCATCGTGGCCAACAGCGCGGTCGGCATCATCCAGGAGGTCAGGGCCAAGCGGACCCTGGACGAACTGGCGATCGTCAGCCAGGCCAAGCCGACGGTGCGCCGCGACGGCACCGCCCAGCAGGTCTCGCCCGGCGAGGTCGTCCTCGATGATCTGATCGAGCTCGGCCCCGGCGATCAGATCGTGGTCGACGGTGAGGTCGAGGAAGCCGCCGCGCTCGAGATCGACGAGTCGCTGCTGACCGGTGAGGCCGACCCGATCGACAAGGGCGTCGGCGCGCCGGTGATGTCGGGCAGCTTCGTGGTGTCGGGGTCGGGCGCCTACCGCGCTACCAAGGTCGGCAAGGACGCCTACGCCGCGAAGCTGGCCGAGGAGGCCAGCAAGTTCACGCTGGTGCACTCCGAACTGCGTTCGGGCATCAACAAGATCCTGAAGTTCATCACCTACCTGCTCATTCCCGCCGGCCTGCTGAGCATCTACAACCAGCTGGTCTCGAGCGGGGAATCGTGGCGCCCGGCCGTCACCGGCATGGTCGCCGCGTTGGTGCCGATGGTCCCCGAAGGCCTGGTGCTCATGACATCGATCGCCTTCGCGGTCGGCGTGGTGCGCCTGGGCAAACGCAAGTGCCTGGTGCAGGAACTGCCCGCGATCGAGGGTCTGGCCCGGGTCGACGTGGTGTGCGCCGACAAGACCGGCACTCTCACCGAGAACGGCATGCGTCTGGCGCAGGTCGAACCGCTCGGCGAATTCGACGAAGCGCAGGCCGAGGCCGCCCTGGCCGCGCTCGCCGGCGACGATCCGCGCCCCAATGCCAGCGTCCAGGCCATCGCCGAAGCGCTGCCCGACTCGCCGGGCTGGTCGCGGACCGCCGTGGCGCCGTTCTCCTCGGCCAAGAAGTGGAGCGGCATTTCCTATGGCGCCCACGGTGATTGGCTGCTCGGCGCCGCCGACGTGCTGCTCGATCCCACCTCCGCCGACGCCTCCCGTGCCGAGGAGCTGGGTTCCTCGGGCCTGCGCGTGCTGTTGCTGGCGCGCGGCGACCGCCCGGTCGACGCCGACGACGCACCCGGTCGGGTGGAGCCCGCCGCGCTGGTCGTGCTCGAGCAGAAGGTGCGTCCCGACGCCAAGCAAACCCTCGAATACTTTGCGAGCCAGCAGGTGTCGATCAAGGTGATCTCCGGCGACAATGCCGTGTCGGTCGGCGCGGTCGCCTCCTCGCTCGACCTGCCCGGCGGCGACCACGCCGTCGACGCCCGCACTCTGCCCGACGATCCGGCCGCGCTCGCCGACGTCCTCGATCACGAAACCACCTTCGGCCGGGTGCGACCCGATCAGAAGCGCGCCATGGTCGGTGCCCTGCAGTCGCGGGGGCACACCGTGGCCATGACCGGTGACGGCGTCAACGACGTCCTCGCGCTCAAGGATGCCGATATCGGTGTCGCGATGGGCGCGGGCAGTCCGGCCACCCGCGCGGTGGCGCAGATCGTGTTGCTGGACAACAAGTTCGCGACCCTGCCGTATGTGGTGGGGGAGGGGCGCCGGGTGATCGGCAATATCGAACGCGTCTCGAACCTGTTCCTCACCAAGACCGTCTACTCGGTGCTGCTGGCGTTCCTCGTCGGCCTGGCGGGCGTAGGTTCACAGATTTTCGGCTACGACCCCATCGGGTATCCGTTCCTGCCCCGCCACGTCACCATCGCGGCCTGGTTCACCATCGGCATCCCCGCGTTCGTGCTCTCGCTCGCACCGAACAACGAGCGCGCCCGCACCGGTTTCGTCGGCCGGGTGATGCGCCTGGCGGTGCCCTCGGGCGTGGTGATCGGCGTCGCGACGTTCGTGTCCTACCTCATCGCCTACGCCGGGCCGGAAGCCTCGGAAACGCAGAAGGTGCAGGCGGGCACCACCGCGTTGATCACGCTGATCATGATCGCGGTGTGGGTGCTCGTGCTGGTGGCGCGCCCGTATGTGTGGTGGAAGGTGGTGCTGATCGTGGTGTCGGTGCTGGCCTACGTCGCGCTGTTCACGATCCCGTTCACCCGCGAGTTCTTCAAGCTCGACCCGTCCAACCCGCGACTGACCCTCGCGGCGGTGGTCTCGGGTGTGATCGGCATCGTGCTGGTCGAGCTGGCATGGTGGGTGCAGGCACGGCGCTCCGGCGGCGCGGGCAAGCTCTTTCCCGCGGTGGGTGCGCAGGGCGCGTGACCGCTCGCTGACCAAGGCCCGGGCGGCTTCGAGAACCCTTGCGGCGGACGAACATTCGGTGTTGGAGTACCTTTGCCGACTATGGAGGCAAAGCTGTCGATGTCGCATCGTCTCGGGGTCATCCGGTGACCCCCGACGAACTGGACGATCTGTTTTCCGACCTCATCGCGCAGATCGACCGGCTCGACGCCGGTGCGCTGGAATTGATGGCAGATGCCTACGACAGCGCCGGCGATGTGGACCGGGCGCGCGCGTTGTGGGAGCTGGCCGACACCCGCCGCGACGTGGATCGGCCGTAGCGCTATTCGGCGGGAACCGGCCCGTCGTCGGGGCTCGGTGTGACGGTGTCGCTGCTGCCCGGCAGCAGCGGACTCACGGCGAACCGGCCCCCGACGGCGTCGGCCGGTAGTGCCTGTACCGCTCGGACATCGGGCCGGTTCGCGAGATCACGCAATCGAGGTAGCGTGCCGCGCACCACGATGCCGGCCGTGCACGCGCAGCCCGCGCGCAGCCGGTTCTCGGTGACGCGGGCGATGTCGGCGCTGCGCTGATCGCGGAACTGTTGTGCCGCAACCAAACCCGCGGCCGCCTCGGCCGACTTCAGTGCGGGCTCGTCACCGGCAGGCGTCGCGACGGTGATCACCGGCGTCTGGACCCGCTCGATCGGCACGTGTTGGATCACCCCGGCGATCCGCAATCCCTCGGCCGCGGCCGGAAGTTGTGGGGGCGTGAGGTATTCGGTGAACGACACCAGCGCCCAATGCTGGTCGCCGTCGACCCCGTCGAGGGAGGTCCGTGCCTCGTCCAGGTATCGCTGAACCTGCTCACCGGGCGCGGGCCCCAGGCGATCGGTGGCCACCGCCGACGCGGGTGGCGGTGCGCGGAACGCGGCGACCAACAGGATCACCGCGCCGATCGCGGCGATACCGATGATGGCGGCATTGCGTAGCGAGAACCCTCCGCTGCCCGAATCGCCTTCTGCGCCAGCCGATCCGGCGACGCCTGCCTGCTCGGGGGGCATGTTGCCGAGTTCATCGGCGGATGTAGCCGCGCGGTCGTCGGCGGGTGCCCGCTCGGCCGGGGAGCCCTCGGGAGTTCCCGCGTGCCCGGTAGGTGAATCCCCGCGGTCGTCCGACGCCGTCTCCGGCGCCGGTTCGGACGACCGCGGGTCGTCAGGCATTACGTAATACGTCCAAGGCGCCCGCCAGATCGTCGGGGTACTCGCTGGTGATCTCCAGCCAGCGCCCGTCGGCGGGGTGGTGGAAGCCGAGCTGACGCGCGTGCAGCCACTGCCGTTCCAGGCCGAGGCGCTTGGCCAGCGTCGGATCGGCGCCGTAGGTCAGGTCACCCGCACAGGGGTGGCGCACCGCGGAGAAGTGCACCCGGATCTGATGCGTGCGACCGGTCTCCAGATG
Organism: Nocardia sp. NPDC058633; assembly: GCF_042717045.1. Lineage (NCBI taxonomy): Bacteria > Bacillati > Actinomycetota > Actinomycetes > Mycobacteriales > Nocardiaceae > Nocardia > Nocardia sp. NPDC058633. Next base: position 43,004 of record NZ_JBHXRA010000019.1, on the reverse strand, counting down.
GACATCGAGCAGGCTGGCCGCCTGGAACGCCTCGATGGTGTCGTAGTGGGTGACACTGGGCCTGCCGTCGCCGGTCACCGCGAACTTCCAGGCATTGCCACGCGCACGCCCGATCGGGGCGTCGATGGTGCCGCTGCTCGGATCCGGGTGTCCCTGCACCAGTGCATGGTATTGCTTGTCGACCGTGCGTTCCTTGAAGGCGCGCTTGAGCATCGTGTAAGCGTGTTCGGATTGTGCCACCACCATCACACCGGAGGTGCCCACGTCGAGGCGGTGCACGATGCCCTGCCGTTCGTGCGCGCCCGAGGTGGAGATGCGATAGCCCATCGCCGCCAGGCCGCCGACCACGGTCGGGCCGGTCCAGCCGACGCCGGAGTGCGCGGCGACGCCGATCGGCTTGTCCACGGCGACGATGTCGTCGTCGGCGTAGAGGATGTTCATGCCGTCGACCGGGGTGGCCTCGACCGTCAGTTCGCGCTTGGGTTCGGGGAAGATCACTTCCAGCCACGCGCCCGCGGTCAGCCGATCGGACTTCCCCGCGGCGATCCCGTCGATCTGCACCGAGCCGTCCTCGGTCAGCGCCACGACCGCGGTGCGCGAGAGGCCGAGCAGGCGGGCGAGTCCCGCGTCCACCCGCATCCCGTCGAGCCCGTCGGGAACGGGCATGGTTCTGGTTTCTCTCATACGGTGTCCTCCTGCGTACGCCCGAGGGGCCCTCCGTGGTTACGCAAGCTGCCGCCTCCGGGCCCTGACTCGGTCATACGGTGTCCTCGGTGTGTTTGCGACCGCTGCGGGTGCCGTCCGGTTCGAAACCGAACACGGTGAGCGCGACCAGCAGGATCGCCCCGCACACGATGGCCGAGTCGGCGACGTTGAAGACCGGCCACCAGCCGATGGCGACGAAGTCGACCACATGGCCCTGCAGCGGGCCCGGGTATCGGAAGATCCGGTCGACCAGGTTGCCCAGCGCCCCGCCCAGCACCATGCCGAGGCCGATGGCCCACCACAGTGAACGCAGGGTGCGCCCGATCCGGATCACGCCGATCACCACCGCGACGGCGATCAGGGTCAGCAGCCAGGTCATGCCGGTCGCCATCGAGAACGCCGCGCCCGGGTTGCGTACCAGGGTGAACCGCGCGAAATCGCCGACGATCGGCACAGATTCGCCCGGGTCGATGAGGGCGACCGCGAGGCACTTGGTCAACAGGTCGAGCCCGAACAGCACGACTGCGATGATCAACAGCGTCGGCAAACGGCGGCGACCAGCGGGTTTCGCCGTCTCCGCAGCCCCGGGCACCGCAGCGGCCGCCGGAAGGCCTGAGTCGTCGCCGGCGTCGGGAACGGCAGCGTTGTCGGTTGGCCGGTCTTCACTCACGCGTCCATCATTCCCTAGTGGTGATCCGGCCTTCGCCGCGGTGCCGGGGAGTCCCAGGTGTTACTCAGGAAGCGGTCGTACCCTGATGCCTGTGACGGTGTTGTCTAGATCTCGCTTACCCCGCGTTGCGCGCCCCGGGGTGTTACTGGTGGCGCTCGTACTCGGGTTCGCGACCTTCGGCGCCGGGTGTGCCGATCGCTCGGCCCCGGCCGCGGAGGTCGACGGCACCGAGCCGCTCGGTATCGGCAAGGAAGTCACCGTGCCGATCTCGGCAGCGGTCACCACCATGGTCTCGCCCGGCGAGGAGCCGCGCGATCTGCTGCGGCCGCGCTACGCCGCGGGCACCACCCAGGAGGTGACGCTGCGCACCGACTACCGGATTCAGCAGCAGGTCAACGATCAGCCCGTGCGCGACTTCTCGCCCGCCGCGCTGACCATCCCGATGACCGCGCGCGCGGATGCCGAGGGCGTCGATCTCACCGTCGGCGCGGTCACCACCCCCGACCCGGCGCTCAACAAGGCGTTCACCTCCGCCGACGGTTCTCACGCCGGACTGGGGATGAGCGACCTCGGTGCGATCACCGAGCTGCGCATGGCCCCGTCGCCGGACACCCCGAATACCGCGCGGGCCGCACTCGAACAGGCCTTCTACCAGGCGGTGTACCAGTCGATCGCGTTCCCGGACGAGCCGGTCGGGGTCGGTGCGGTGTGGACGGTGCATCAGACGATCACCGGCGGGGTCACCCTGGACCAGATCGCCACGGCCACGCTCACCAGCCGAGAGGGCGACCGCCTCACCATCGATCTGCAGGTGAATCAGACGCCCACCGACAACGTGTGGGAGTTACCCAACGACGCGGGTGAACTCGACATCGACGGCTACGTGATGGAAGGCGTCGGCTCGATCGAGATCGATCTCGGTCTGCCGCTGCCGGTCTCGGGCTCGATCGAGATCGGTGGACAGCAGACCTACCGCGACGCCCGCAGTGTGAGCACCCTGGTACAGACGCAGTCGACGCGCGTTTCCTGGACGGAATGATGCGGACGGTTGCGCTGCGCGTCGGCGCGGCTGTTTCGGCATGTGCGGGACTGGTCGGGATCGCGGGCTGTGGGTCCGACGACACGGTCGACACGCCGGGATCGAGCCCGTTCTCCGCCCCGGTCACGGCCGCCCCGGGAACCGGGGTCGTGGTGCGTGATTCGGCGCGGCTGTCGGCTGGTCTGCTCGCCGCCACGGATCTGCCCGGTGATTTCGCGGTGGTGCCCGCGCGCGATGAATCCCACGCGCCCGCGGTGCCGACGGTGGCGCCCACGGATCCGCCGGACTGCGGTCGTCTGCTCGCACCGATCGCCCAGCAGTGGCCGGGGTCGGCCGCCGCCGCCTCGGTGCAGTTCGCGGGGCCCAGCTTCGCCACCATCGATATCGACGCCGCGAGCTATCCGGACTCAGCGCTCGGTCCGGCCTTCGATGCGCTCCAGGCGCAACCGCGGCGCTGCACCAGCTACTCGGGTGCGGACGACGACGTGCGCATCGAGTATCGAACCACCGCGTTGAGCCAGCCTGCCGTGGGTGACGCGAGCTCGGCCTTCACCGTGACCGCTACCAGCGAAGGGCTCACCCTCACGTCGGCGACCGCGCTTGTCCAGGTGGGGAACATGCTGGTGCAGGTCGTCGTCACGGCACCGGAGACCGTCGATCCCGGCGTGCTCGCCGATCTCACCGCGGCGCAGGTGCGCAAACTCCGTGGTTGAATCGGCTCGGGCTCACGCCGAGACGGCGAGTTTCCCGCCGAGGTGGCCGAGGTAACCACGGACGTCGTCGGCGCTCTTGTCGGGAAGCCCGAAGACCACCTCGGTGACGCCGACGTCGGCCCAGCCGGCGAGCTGCTCGGCATTGTGACGACCGGCCAGCGCGATCACCCGCGGGGTGCCGCCGCGGCCCGCTTCCTTCCAGACGCGTTGCAGGAGTTCGATTTTGGCGCCGAGGTCGCCTTCGGTCGGTGTCGTGATCCACCCGTCGGCGTTGGCGGCCAACCACCCGAAGGATTTCTCGGTGCCGCCCGCTCCGAGCAGTACCGGCACCCCGGCGCGCACCGGCTTCGGCCAGGACCAACTCGGGCCGAATGTCACGAAGTCACCGGCGAATTCGGCTTCCTCCTGCGACCACAACGCCCGCATCGCGTCGAGGTTCTCGCGCAACACCGTGCGTCGCTTGTTCGCGGGCACGCCGTGGTGGGCGAGCTCATCGGTGTTCCACCCGAACCCGACACCCAGCTCCACCCGGCCACCGGACAGGTGATCGAGGGAGGCGATGGTCTTGGCGAGGGTGATCGGGTGGTGCTCGGCGGGCAGCGCCACCGCCGTCGACAGGGTGATCCGCTCGGTGACCGCGGCGGCGGTGGCCAGCGCGACCCACGGGTCGAGCGTGCGCAGGTAGCGATCGTCGGGCAGGGAGGAGTCACCGGTCTGCGGATGGGCCGCGGCGCGCACCACCGGAATATGGGTGTGCTCGGGGACGTAGAACGCGTCGAATCCCGCGTCCTCGGCGGCCTTGGCCGCATCGGCGGGCGTGATGCCCCGGTCACTGGTGAACAACACAACCCCGTACCGCATGTCCCGACCCTCCGGCATCGACTGCAAAACTGAAACAGGTTCCATAAGAACTGCACCAAGTTCTACAGGACTAGAACCAGTTCTACTAGTCTTGACATCTCGGCAGGGGCCCACCGCGCGACGGCCTTTCCCCGGGCACACGAGGGGAATACGCTGGGGGTCGTCCGAGCATCACTCTCGACACGGAGGTATCCGATGTCTGATGTTTCCCCTTTTCCCGACGGTTATCCGCGGATCTGTCCCGGCCTGGCGTGCGCGGGAGCGGCCGCCGCGATCGACTTCTACACCTCGATTTTCGGCGCCACCGTGCGCATGAAGATGGACGGCCCCGGCGGCAGTGTCGTCCACAGTGAACTGCTCATCGGCGACTCGGTGCTGATGGTCGGTGACCCGGTCCCCGAGATCGGATTCGTCGATCCGAAGGCCGTCGGCGGATCCCCGGTGAACCTGATGGTCTACGTCGCCGACGCCGACGCCGCCTTCGCCGCGGCGCTCGACGCGGGTGCCACCGCGATCACCCCCATGACCGACCAGTTCTACGGCGACCGCAGCGGCGCCTTCGAAGACCCGTGGGGTCACCGCTGGACCGTGGCCACCCACATCGAAGAGGTCTCGCCGGAAGAAATGGAACGGCGGATGTCGGAAATGATGGACGCGGGCTGATCGGACCGTCACGCCCGCACTGCCGATGATCCCGCGGTGTGGGCGTGACGCGCGTTCGGATCACGCGGGAACGATCGATTCCCCCTCGACGCGAACAGGTTTGGCAGCCAGCGGCTCGCTCGCGGGACCGCCGCGCACGGCACCGTCGAGCCCGAACCGGCTGCCGTGGCAGGGACAGTTGATGGTGCCCTCGGCCACGGTGGCGACCTTGCATCCGGCGTGCGTGCAGGTCGACGACAGCCCGACGAAAGTGCCCGCGGTCGGCTGGGTGAGCACTGTATCGCCGACGATCACCCCGCCACCCACCGGAATATCCGTCACCCTGGCCAGCGCGCCCGCGGGTGCCCCGGGTTCGGCCGGTGCGGCGGGTGCCGATTCGCTCGTCGCCGAGCTACCGCACGCGGTCAGCGTCGCCGCAACGGCCAGCGCGCCCGCGCCGACGACGGCGGTGCGCCGGTTCAACGAGAAATCATCGATGGTCATCGGTCGTCTCCGATCAAAGTTTGGCCGTCACGCCGACCGGCTCCTTCCCTGTCAACGATCTATATGCGCTCCCGGTTCGACCGAATCCGAGACCGAGCGACGACCTTGGGCTGCCTTATTGAAGATTGACCGATAACTTCCGGCGCGCAGGAGATCGCCGAGGCCTTCCCTGCGAGCGCGGCCATCGCGCGGGAGCGGAATCTCCGCCGAGCATCGGGGGATTCCCTGATGTGGGTGGGTGGTCGGGGCGCCTAGCGTTGGCGGTGTGAAGGCGATCGTGCAGCAGGTTTACGGGTCATCGGCGATGTTGACGGTGGCGGAGGTCGGGAGGCCGCGGGCGAGGGCGGGGGAGGTGCTGGTTCGGGTACGCGCTGCGTCGGTGAATGCGCGGGATTGGCATCTGATGCGCGGAGATCCGAAGATCGCGCGGTGGATGAATCGGTCGCTGTTCGGGCGTCGGGGACCGGCGAATCCGGTACAGGGCGGCGATTTCGCGGGGACGGTCGAGGAAGTGGGGGAGGACGTCAACGATCTGGTTGTCGGTGACGAGGTCTTCGGGGAGGCGGTCAGTGGGGCGTTCGCGGAGTATGTCGCGGTGCCGCGGGGGTTGCTCGACCGCAAACCGGCGAATCTGAGTTTCGAGGAAGCGGCGGCGGTGCCGTTGGCCGCCAATACCGCCCTGACCTGTTTGCGCCATGTCGGCGGCGGCGAGCGGGTGCTGATCATCGGCGCCTCCGGTGGGGTCGGCACCTTCGCGGTCCAGATCGCCAGGGCGCGGGGTGCGCGGGTCACCGCGGTGTGCAGCACCCGCAATGTCGAGGCGGCGCGATCGCTGGGCGCCGAACACGTCGTCGACTACACCCGCGACACCGTGACCGGTCGCTACGACACCGTCCTCGACCTGGCCGGCACACGGACCCTGCGTGCGCTGCTGCGCTTGGTCGAACCCGCCGGCACGCTCGTCCTGTCCGGCGGCGGCAATTTCGACGGTGGCAGCTGGTTCGGTCCGGTCGGCCTGCTCGCGCGCGGTCAGCTGGCTCGACCGTTCGTGAAACCGGCCGTCCGTGCTCCCCTCGCCGAGCAAACTCCGCGGTCGTTGACCGAGTTGCGCGACCTGATCGAGTCGGGCGTGCTCCGCCCGGCCATCGATCGGACCTATCCGCTGGCCGAAACGCCCGCCGCCATCGAGTACATGGAGACCGAGCACGCTCGCGCGAAAATCGTGATCACCCTCGCGTCGACGAGCTGACATCACAGCAGGCGGAACTCCATCATGGCGATCGCGTCATCGACGGAGGTGGACAGGGTTTTCAGCCGACCGTGTGGATCCGGGGCGGCCAGGGCCGCCTGGCGGTCGGTCGGGCCGATCGGCAATCGTGCGGCGAGTTCGTAGGAGCGGGTGGTCGGGTCGTCGGACAGCCCGTCCAGCGATGCCGACGGCGGCGGGCGGCGGATGCCGTTGCGACGCGCGAACTCGGCGGTCAGGCTGTGCAGGCGGTCCGCGCGTTCACGCAAGCCCGCCAGCAACGCGCTGTCGTCGGCGCCGAGGCCGTCCGGCCAGAGTTCGGCGACCGCAAGGGGATAGGGGTCGTCGTCAAGCCAATTCTCGATGCGAATGCGGTCGGTTCCCTTGCAGCGCAGCCGGTATCGCGAACCGGGAAGTTCCATCACCTCGGTGATCCGGGCGACGGTGCCCACCTCGGTGCGCACCTCGCCACCGCCCACCTCGTGCCCGCGGGCGATCAGCACGACACCGAACTCCGGCTCCCGCCGCCCCTCGGTGCAATCGGTGACCAGCGCCACGTACCGGGGCTCGAAGATCTGTAACGACAGCGACTCACCGGGTAGCAGCACCGCACCCAGTGGGAACATTGGTATCTCCACCGCCCCAGCATGCCCGGTACCCCGCACCCCGGGCCCATCCGGCGCGCTCACGCTGTGTCGTTTCGGCAGATTCGGGTCCGCTCGATGGTGACATGAGCGGACCCGACGAAGCGCTGATCCATCACGCGGTAGCGATCGCCTCGAACACCGTGGGGTCGACCAGCGTCGAGGTGTCGCCGAGTTCGCGGCCCTCGGCGACATCGCGCAGCAGCCTGCGCATGATCTTGCCGCTGCGCGTCTTGGGCAGTTCCGGCACGATGTGGATCTCGCGCGGCCGCGCGATCGGACTGATCTCGAGCGAGACCGCCGCCTTGAGCTCGGACACGAGATCCTCGGGCGCACCGGCCGAACCGGTGAGAATGACGAACGCGACGATCCCCTGACCGGTGGTTTCGTCGGAGGCGCCGACCACGGCGGCCTCGGCGACAGCCGGGTGTCCGACCAGCGCGGATTCCACCTCGGCGGTGGAGATCCGATGTCCGGAGACGTTCATGACGTCGTCGACGCGCCCCAGGATCCACAGGTCTCCGTCGGCGTCGAGCTTGGCGCCGTCCCCGGCGAAATACCAGCCCTCGGAAGCGAAACGCTGCCAATAGGTTTCGCGGTAGCGGCCCATGTCGTTCCAGATGCCGCGCAGCATCGACGGCCACGGCTGATCCAGCACGAGCAACCCGGATTCGTCGGATCCGAGGGGCGTGCCTTCGTCATCGACGACCTTGGCGGAGATACCGGGCAGCGGGCCCATCGCGGCGCCGGGCTTGGTGGCGGTGACGCCGGGTAGTGGGGAGATCATGATGGCGCCGGTTTCGGTCTGCCACCAGGTGTCGACGATGGGGGTGTTGTTGGCGCCGAATACTTCTCGGTACCAGCGCCAGGCTTCGGGGTTGATGGGTTCGCCGACGGAGCCGAGCAGGCGCAGGGTACTGAGGTTGTGGGCGTCGGGGATCTCGCGACCCCACTTCATGAAAGTGCGGATCAATGTCGGCGCGGTGTAATAAATGGTGACGCCGTACTTTTCGATGATCTCGAAATGGCGATTCTCGTCGGGGAAGTTCGGCGTGCCCTCGTACACGACCTGGGTCGCGCGGTTGGCGAGGGGGCCGTAGACGATGTAGCTGTGTCCGGTGACCCAGCCGATGTCGGCGGTGCACCAGTAGACGTCGTGTGCGGGTTTGTGGTCGAAGACGTTGTGGTGGGTGTAGGCGGTTTGGGTGAGGTAGCCGCCGGTGGTGTGGAGGATGCCTTTGGGTTTTCCGGTGGTGCCGGAGGTGTAGAGGATGAACAGGGGGTGCTCGGCGGGGAAGGGTTGCGCTTCGTGGGAAGGCGAAGCGACAGCGACGGTTTCGTCCCACCACAGATCGCGAACCTCGGTCCACGGCACGTCCAGGCCGACCCGGCGCACCACCAGCACATGCTCGACGCTCGACGGATCCGAACCCAGCGCCTCGTCGACGGCGTACTTCAGCGCGGCGGGCTTGCCGCGTCGCCACTGGCCGTCGGTGGTCACGATCAACCGGGCTTCGGCATCGTCGACCCGCTGACGCAAGGCCGTGGGGGAGAAGCCCGCGAACACCACCGAGTGGGTGAGCCCGAGCCGCGCGCAGGCCAGCATCGTCACGATGGCTTCGGGCACCATCGGCATGTAGACGGCGACGCGATCACCGGCCACCAGGCCCAAAGCGGTGAAAGTATTCGCCGCCCGGCACACTTCATCGAGCAGTTCCGCGTAGGTGATCGCCCGGGAGTCGCCCGGTTCGCCCTCCCAGTGGATGGCGACCTGGTCGCCGTGCCCGTCGATGACGTGGCGGTCGAGGCAGTTGTAGGCGACGTTGAGTTCGCCGTCGCCGAACCAGCGCGCGACCGGCGCGTCGGTCCAGTCGAGCACCTCGGTGAAGGGCTTGTGCCAGTGCAACCGGTTGGCCTGCTCGGCCCAGAAACCGTCGCGATCGGTGCGTGCCCGCTCGTACAGCGAGACATCGGCATTGGCCGACGCGGCGAACTCGGGGGCAGGCGGGAAACTGGTCACAAGAAACTCTCCTTCGAAAAACGGGGGGTACAGCCCGTGCCGGTGGGGCGAACCACCGGCACGGGCAGGGTTGGCGTCAGTGCGAGATCGCCTTCTCCGCACCGACGCCGGTCATGGACCGCACTTCCATCTCCGCGGCCTTGGCCAGGTCGACCTGCTCACCACGGCCACCCAGGTAGGTGCCGAGCACGCCGAGCGCGAACGCCAGCGGAATGGACACGATGCCCGGGTTGGCCAGCGGGAAATAGTCGAAATCCGCGCCCTTGATCATCGCGGTGCTGTTGCCCGACACCGCGGGCGAGAACACGATGAGCACGATGGTCGAGATCAGGCCGCCGTACATCGACCACAGCGCGCCGGTGGTGTTGAACCGCTTCCAGAACAGCGAGTACAGGATCGTCGGCAGGTTCGCCGCCGCCGCCACCGCGAACGCCAGTGCCACCAGGAACGCGATGTTCTGGCCGTTGGCGAGGATGCCGAGCCCGATCGCGAGCACACCGATCACCACGGCGGTGATCCGTGAGACCCGCACCTGCTTGATCTCGTCGACCTTGCCCTTCTTGATCACGCTGGCATAGATGTCGTGCGCGAACGAGGCCGAGGCGGTGATGGTCAGGCCCGCCACGACCGCGAGGATCGTCGCGAACGCCACCGCCGAGATCACTCCGAGCAGGATCACCCCGCCGAGTTCGAACGCCAGCAGCGGCGCCGCCGAGTTCTGGCCACCCGCCGCGGCGAGGATCTTGTCCGGACCGACGATGGCCGCCGCGCCGTAACCGAGCACCAGGGTGAACAGGTAGAAGGAACCGATCAGCGCGATCGCCCACACCACCGAGCGCCGAGCCTCTTTCGCGGTGGGGACGGTGTAGAAGCGCATCAGCACGTGCGGCAGGCCCGCGGTGCCGAGCACCAGGGCCAGGCCCAGCGACAGGAAGTTCAGCTTGGACATCTCGCTGCCACCGTATTGCGCGCCGGGAGCGAGCACGTCGCGTGCGGCGACCGCCTTGCTGGTGGATTCGCTCACCGATTCCTGTGCGGCACCGAGGATGTCGGAGAAGTTGAAGCCGAACTTGGCCAGCACCATCACCGTCATCAGCGCGGCGCCCGCGATCAGCAGCACCGCCTTGATGATCTGCACCCAGGTGGTGCCCTTCATGCCGCCGACGAGCACGTACACGATCATCAGCACGCCGACGGCGGCGATGACGACCGATTGTCCCGCGCGACTGGAGATATCGAGCAGCAGCGCGACCAGACCGCCGGCGCCCGCCATCTGCGCGAGCAGATAGAACAGCGAGACCGTGAGGGTGGTCAGCGCGGCCGCGGTGCGCACCGGGCCTTGCTTGAGCCGGAAGCTGAGCACGTCGGCCATGGTGAATTTGCCGGTGTTGCGCAGCATCTCGGCCACCAGCAGCAGCGCGACCAGCCAGGCGACGAGGAACCCGATCGAGTACAGGAACCCGTCGTAGCCGTACACGGCGATCGCGCCCGCGATGCCCAGGAAGCTCGCGGCCGACAGGTAGTCACCGGCGATGGCGACGCCGTTCTGCGGGCCGGAGAAACCACGTCCACCGGTGAAATAGTCCGCGGCACTGGCGTTGTTGCGGCTGGCCCTGATCACCACGACCATGGTGACCGCGACGAACAGCAAGAAGATGGCGATATTGGCGACGGGGTTGCCCACTGTCGAAGACGCGGCGAGGGTGACGCTCATGCCTGTCCCCCTTCGAGTTCTTCGCGGATGGCCGCAGCACGCGGATCCAGTTCACGGTTGGCGAAACGGACGTAGAGCCCGGTGATGAGGAACGTGGAGACGAACTGCCCGAGGCCGAGCAGCAGGCCCACATTGACGTTGCCGAAGACCTCCTGTGCCATGAAGTCGTGCGCGTAGGCGCCGAGCAACAGATAGCTCAGGTACCACACCAGAAACAGTGCGGTCATGGGGAAGACGAAGCGGCGCAGCCGGTTTCGCAGGTCTTGGAACTGCGGGCTCGCCTGTACCGCGAGCCATTCGTCGGCACTCGGCGCGCGCCGGTCGGGCGCTTCTTCGGTGTCGGTTTCGGTCATGCCTGGGTCCTAGCGTGAGGAGTGTCGTGCGTGGAGATGACCGTAGGACGCGCGACACACTCCAGGGGCCCTGTGGCCCAGGTCACTCGGTGAAGGTGGCCGCTCGTGCGGTGAACGGTCGCTGTGGTGCGCTGAGCGGTCCGACGATGATCACGGGTGCGCGCTGGTCTCGGGATCGCGGTCGGCGCTCATCCCGAGCCGTTCGGGCGCGTGCATCCGCACGAAGATCCCGGCCACGGTGCGTCGATCTTGGCCCGTGGTCGCCAGGCTGACCAGGATCGTCACCGCGAACGCGAGCGGGACGCTGACCGCGCCGGGGTAGTCGACGATCGCCGACGCCCAGCCGTCGGCCAGGTCGGGGGAGACCCCGCCCAGCACCGCGAGCACGGTGGCACCGCCTGCGGTGACACCACCGACGAGCATCCCGCTCGCCGCGCCCGTGGCGGTGAGCCCGCGCCACCAGATGCCGAGCACCAGCAGCGGGCACAGCGTCGACGCGGCCACCGAGAAAGCGAGTGCGACAGTGCGCGACAGGTCGAGGGAGGCCACGGTCAGCGCCAACGTCAGCGGGACCAGGCCGGCGACGATCGCGGCGGCCCGGAAGTCGCGGATCCGGCCACGCAGGACATCGGTGCTGAGCACGCCGGCCAGGCTGACCAGCAGACCCGACGAGGTCGACAGGAACGCCGCGATCGCACCGGCCGCGGCCAGCGCGGCCAGCAACTGCCCACCGAGCCCGCCGAGCACCGCGCCGGGGAGCAGCACCACGGCGGCGTCGGAGGCGCCGGTGATCAGCAGTTGCGGAACGTAGAGGCGGGCGAACACCCCGAGCAGGATCGGAAAGAGATAGAACACCCCGACCAGCCCGATCACGGTGAGCGCGGTTCTGCGCGCGGACGGGCCGTCGCGGTTGGTGTAGAAGCGGACCAGCACGTGCGGCAGCCCCATGGTGCCGAGAAAGGTCGCCACGATCAGCGAGAACACCTGGTATCGCGGATGTTCGCCGCCGAACCCGCCACCGGGCGCCACCCAGCTCACGCCGTCGGCGGGCGCGCCCGCGACGACCGGGACCGCCGAGCCCGCCTCGAGGATCAGCTCGGTGCCCTCGGTCAAGGTGTGGTCGCCGGGGGTGAGCAGCACCGGGCCGTCCTCGGACCGCCCGTCGACGGTGCCGCTCACGCGCACGTGCTGCGAAACGTCCAGGTGCACCACCACATCGGTCGAGATGTCGACGGTGGTGCGCTGATCGACCGTGGGGGGTGCCTGCGTGCCCATCGGCCGTTCGTCGGCGAGGAAGTGCAGCCCGAGCACCAGCGCGGGGACCGCCACCGCTGTCAGCTTGAGCCAGTACTGGAATGCCTGCACCAGGGTCACCGACCGCATCCCACCGCCGATCACATTCGCCAGCACGATCGCCCCGACCGCCAGCGCGCCCACCCAGGCGGGCAGGCCGAGCAGAATGTGCAACGTCAGCCCCGCGCCCTGGAACTGGGGGATCAGATACACCGCGCAGACCACCACCACGAGCCCGGCGGCCATGCGCCGCAACCGGATCGAACCCAGCCGGAATTCGGCGAAGTCGGGCACGGTGTAGGCGCCGGAGCGGCGCAGCGGCGCGGCGACGAACATCAACAGCCCGAGATAGCCGGCGGTGAAACCGACCGGATACCAGAGCGCGTCGGCGCCGTACTTGGCGATCAGACCGGCGACGCCGAGAAACGAAGCAGCCGAGAGGTACTCCCCGGAGATGGCCGCGGCGTTCCAGCGTGAACCGACGGTGCGGGAGGCGACGAGGAAGTCGGAGGTGGTGCGGGACAGGCGAACTCCGTAGAAGCCGATCCCGATGGTGGCGAGCGCGGCGAGCAGGAGAGCGCTCACGGTGAGCGCGGGGTTGTCGGCGCTCATCGGCTGCTCACTGCGACCACGGTGAACGGGTGCCTCGACATCGAGTCAGTCCCCGGCCAGTTCGAGGAAGTCGTCTTCGTTGCGTTGTGCCAGGCGCACGTAGATCCGGCCGACCGCGTAAAGGGCGGGGAAAGCGACGACTCCGAGGATCAACCACGGCAGTCGGACGCCGAGAACCGCCGCCTCGGCGATCGCGTCGACACCGAACAGCAGCGGCAAGGCGCCGAACACGGTCACCACCACCAGCCCGAGGCGTAACGCCAAGCCCAGTTGCGCGCGGATCAGTCCACCGATGAGCGCGGCGCCGAGATCGGTCTGCTCGACCACTTCGGTGCGGGTCCGGGCCTGCCGGGCTCCGCGACGCTGCGCCAGCACCACCCGCTCGCGGGGCGGGCGCTGCGGACCGGTCACCGCTGCGACCAGTTCTGCCGCGGGCCGTGGACCAGTCGCTGCTTGAGTTCGCGCACCTGGCGTCGGCTCACCGGCAGCTCCACCGCGCCGACCGCGCCTTCGGCACGCAGGCACACCACCGTCCCGGCGCCCGTGCTGCGCAGTCCGGTGACCAGTCGCAAGGCCACCAGATACGACCGGTGCACGCGCAGGAATCCGGCGTCCTCCCACCGTGCTTCGAGCGCCGAGAGCGGAATCCGGACCAGGTGCGACCCGGTCCCGGTATGCAGGCGCGCGTAGTCGCCGTCGGCCTCGACCCACGCCACATCGGCGCGGTTCACCAGGGTGGTGACTCCGCCGAGTTCCACCGGAATCACCTCGCTCGGATGCGGTTGCTCCGGCGGCGCCACCGCGGGCGCCGACGCCCTGGCCGCCACGATCCGGCGCACCGCCTCCGCCAGCCGGGCTCCGCGTAGCGGCTTGAGCAGATAGTCCACCGCACCCAGATCGAACGCCGCCACCGCGTGATCGTCGTGCGCCGTCACGAAGACGACCGCGGGCGGCTCGGCGAACTCCGACAGAATTCCCGCGAGCTCGATTCCCGTGAGTCCCGGCATGTCGATATCGAGAAACACCGCGTCGATCGGGTGCGCGCGCAGCAACCGCAACGCGCTCGTCGCCTCGCCCGCTCGATGAATCTCGCCGACTCCCGCCTGGGTGCCGAGCAGATACACCAGCTCGTCGAGCGCGGGCTTCTCGTCGTCGACGGCGAGCACCCGCAGAGCGGTCGGGGGTTCATCGGTGTTCCAGGTCACAGCCCATCCATGGTAACCGGCCGTCTTCTGCGCAGCCGGGTCCACCGGGTACTCGTCCGAATTGCGGTCCGGCCGAGGGCTACCCGAACCACCGGATCGCGGTAGCGCTCGGTCCGGTCGGGTGGTGGGCGCGCAACCACCCACCACCTGCGCGGAGTCAGCTCACCGTGTCAGGAACCGGAGCCGGTGGAGGGCAGCCCGCCGCCCCGGCTGAGGTTCGGATACTTGGCGAAGACCCAGTTGTCGGCCTCGGTGATCAAGCTGGGGGCCACGCTCGAGATCACCGAGCCGCCGTTGCTGTTGAGCACGGTGATGATCTGCGGGCCCGCCGCGGTAGCGGTGACGTAGGGTCCGCCGCTGGATCCACCGCCGACGTGACATTCGGACTGGGTGTTGACCCGCTGCACAGCGCCGCGACCCTTGCCGGGGTAGTAGGTGTAGTCACCCACGCACGCCGACATCAGCACCGCGTTGTAGGGGGCCGGGCCGGGGTAGCCGAGCAGCGTCGACTGGACCGACTGGGTGCTCGACAGCGCGGGATGGATCTTCAGGCCGCCTCCGGTGGCCGCCGAGACGACGCGATCGGTGCCCTCGGCGGGACGGATCGCGAGTACCGCGACATCGGGCACGCTGCCGTCCACGGCCACGTCGGAGGTGAAGGCCTTGTCGACCACCCAATCGCCGTAGGGGCGCTGCCCGTCGTGCCAGGCCGGAGTGAATGTGGCCCTGCCCGACTCGATCAGGGCCGCGTCGCTGTCGATGCAGTGGCGCGCGGTGATCGCCAGCGTGCCGCTCGGGCTGTCGAGGACCGTCGCGGTACACAGCCCGCCCGCGGTGAGCCTGCCGACCTTGCGGGTCACGTCATTGCCTGTGTACGGCGTGGTGACGAAGTAGCCGCCTTTGCCGTTGGTCTTCAATGATCCGTCGTCGTTGTGCACCAGTCGGCTGTAGAGCAGTGAGCCGCTGGGGTCCGGCTGTACCGCGCTGTCGGCCGCGGCTTCGGGCATACCCATGATCGTGGAGATGGCGATCGTGACCGAGGCCGCTGCGATCCATCGACCTGTCCGGCGAGTCTTGTGCACTGAGATTTCCTGTTCGATGAAGGCGCGGTCGCCGACACGTGAGGTCGGGACTGCCGCGGGGGAGCGAGAGCCCACGGGCGCCGTCGTCACCCCAGCGCCTCGATGGGTGAACGAGATGTTAGCGAGCACCGGCGGCGGCGGGGAGGTTTTCTGAAACGTTGATGTTTAAGAGTTTGTGACGAACCATGATCGCGACGACTCCACCGCGCGATCGTGGTCGTCGCCGAGACCGACGACGAGGTTGAGCATCAGCGGAGCGAGCACGTTGCGCACGCCCGCGTCCGGTGGTGTGAAGTAGCCGGCCAGCTCGAGGGTCATGTAGCCGTGCAGCGCGCTCCAGATCTGGGCGGCGACGGCAACCGGGGCAAGGGGTTTCAGTCGCCCGGCCTCGACCGCGCGCTCGGCTCCCGCGGCGATGAAGTCGAAAGTGTGGCGCCCGAGGCTGTGCAGATCCTGGGCATCGGTCCGGTAGCCGCCCAGCGACGCCGAGCCGAACATCACCACGTAGAGGTCGGGATCGGCGCGACCGCTGGCGATGTAGGCGGCGAAGACGCTGCCGAGGTCGGCGATCGGATCATCGGTCTCGACAACGCGGTCGAATTGTGTTGCCAGCCGGGCGAAACCCTCGTCGACGACGGCCCGCACCAGCTCGGGCATCGAGCCGAACTGCGCGTACAGCGACATCGTCGATGTGCCCGCCTGCGCGGCAACCTTGCGGGTGGACAAACCGCTCGGCCCTTCGGTGGCCAGCAGATGCGCCGCGCTCTCCAACAACCGTGCGCGCATCGGCGATTCGGTCTTGCGGCTGGTCACCGTGCTTGTTTATCACAGGGCCGTGGTCACGGCCGTGGACCACCGACTCCGGTCATGGTTCGGCGACGATCACGCCGGTCAGATGGTCGTAGGCGACCTGGCAGTGCAGTCGCACCCCGGTGACCAAGGTGTCGTCGTCGGCGTAGAAGTGCGGGTTGTGGTTGGGCACCACGCCTCGGCCACCTTCGATCACGCCCAGGTGGCCCGCCGCGTCGATGGTGCTGTCCTGCACGCCCAAGGTCACATACAGACCGCCGTAGGTGTTCACGAACTCGGAGACGTCGTCGTAGCCCAGCGTCGCGCTCGTTTCCACGACATGGTCCGCGCCGACGACGCGGCGGAAGGCCGGCAGCGCGGCCTCCATCCATTCCGCGCCGTTGTGCACCGCGGGCACATCCTGGAGGAAGTCGACTTCGGCGGCACAGTTGTAGGCCTGCGCGGTGTGCTCGGCCAGCGTTCGCAGCCGTTGCTGTACCTCCGGCATATCGGATTCGACCGCGCAGCGGATGGTGCCCCACAGCGTCACCGTCTCGCCGATGATGTTGAACCGGCCGACGTCTTGGACGTGGCCGATGGAGACGGTGATCGGGTCGAAAGCGTTGAGCTGCCGGTAGAGCTGGCCGATTCCGGTCAGTACCGCGCCCGCGGCGGGCATCGGGTCGATGCCGAGCCACGGCGTCGACCCGTGCACCTGCTTGCCGGTGATGACGATCTCGACCAAGGTCGACGCGCCGAACTGGTTGCCGACTCGGTAGCCGATGTAGCCCTTGGGATAGGGCGTGACGTGAAACCCGAACACCATGGTCGGCGCCGGATCGTCGAGCGCGTGTTGCGCGAGCATCTCGGCGGCGCCGCCCTTCTCGTCCACCGGCGGCCCCTCCTCGGCCGGCTGGAAGACGAACAGCACGGTGCCGGGCAATGTTTCGCGCACCCCGGCCAGCACCGTGGCCGCACCCATCAGCATCGCCGTGTGGCAGTCGTGGCCGCACGCGTGCGATACCGGGAAGGGGCCGCCGGGATAGTCGTCGTCGACGACCTCGGAGGCGAAATCGACCCCGCACAGGTCGGGCACGGGCAGCGCATCGGTGTCGGCGCGCAACGCGATGACGCGTTCCCCACCCTGTCCGCCCCGCAGGACACCGATCACACCGTGGCCCGCGATGCCGGTGCGAACCTCGTCGAGTCCCAGGGTGTTCAGATGGTCGGTGATCAGCGTTGCCGTGGCCGCCTCCCGGTTGGACAGCTCCGGATGCCGGTGCAGGTGCTGACGCCACGTCACCACCTGGTCGGCGACCGCCTGCGCGCGCCGGTCGAGATCGTCGTGCATCGTGCTCATCGACAGCTCCGTTTCGGTGAACCTTCCGAGAGTGCTCTGCAGTCCCAAGAATGCACCCGGCGGGCACGAGTCACGACGATGCCGAGCGCTCTCGGCGGGTCGCCGATCGTGCGTGCGGTGGGGGTCCTCAGGCGCGGATGCCCGGGCGGAACTTGGGCACTCGCATGCTCACTTTCGTGCCCGCGCCGGGGGCCGTCTCCACGACCAAGCCGTAATCGTTGCCGAAGGCGGCCCGCAAACGGTCGTCGACATTGGCGAGACCCACATGGGCGGCTTCGCCGGTGCGGGCGGTGCCGGTGTCGGTGTCGACGGCGTCGAGGGCACCGGAGCGCAGCAGCGCGGGATCCATGCCGATGCCGTCGTCCTCGACGCTGATCAGACAGTCGGTGCCCTCGTCGCCTGCCACGATGTTCAGCTGCCCGCCGCGACCGCCGCCGCCGAGTCCGTGCCGCACCGCGTTCTCCACCAGTGGCTGCAAGGCGAGGAAGGGTAGCACCACGCCGAGCACCTCCGGCGCGATCTGCAATCGGACATCCAGGGCGTCACCGAAGCGAGCCTGTTCGAGGGCGAGGTAGCGCTCGATATTGCGCAGTTCGTCGGCCAGGACGGTGAATTCGCCTGCGGCGCGAAAGGAATAGCGGGTGAAGTCGGCGAATTCGAGGATGAGTTCGCGGGCGCGGTCGGGGTCGGTACGAACGAACGAGGCGATCGTGTTGAGCGCGTTGTAGATGAAATGCGGGCTGATCTGGGCCCGCAGCGCACGCACCTCGGCCCGGTCGACCCGGGCGCGGGCGGCGTCGAGCTCGGCCAGTTCCAGTTGGCCACAGGCGTATCGAGCGACCTCACCCGCCGCACCGAGCATGCCGGGCCCCGGTTTCCCGGTGGTCACCATGCCCAGCGCCCCCACCGCGACCCCGGCGTCGATCAGCAGCGGCTGGGTGATCAACGTGTATTCCTCGCCGGTGACCAGCACCGCGCGCGCGTCGGCCATCGCCCGTCGCGCCGCGTCGGCGAACGACTCGCGCATCGCGGTGGTCGGGCCGTCCCAGGCCAGCAGCGTCGCCTCGGCGTCGGCCACCCCCAGCGCCTCGGCCGCGGCGAGCGTTCGCAAATGCGGAGCCGCCTCCCGTGCCGAGTCCTCGGTCAGCCCCCGCCGCAACGGCACCGCGGCCAGCGACGCGGTGTGCAACGCCTGATGCACGGCCCGCTGCGCCGGCGTTGTCACCACACGCTGGGTCCGGCGCCAGATCAGCCCTACCACGACGAGCAGGGCGACCGTCGCGACAACAGCCACGATGAACGTGGTCATGGAGTGAGCCGGTCCGAGTGCACGCCCCGATTATGACGGCGAGGGCACCTGTCGCGAATCAGGCGGGCATCGTCGCGCGGTCGAGGCTCGGCGAACCAGCGGAAATCGGACACCGCCGAGGACGCGCCGGTGACCTTCACCACGACACGCCGGTGCACCCGGTGGCCGAGGCCGGGCTAGCCGCGTGGTCGGGCAAACATGTCGTACCCACGTGCCTAGAATCGCTAGGCCAACCCCCGCCGACTCAATGGGAGGAAGGACCGTCTTGGCTCCGTCCGGATCGTTCGTTCACCTGCACAACCACACCGAGTACTCGATGCTCGATGGAGCGGCGAAGATCTCGCCGCTGTTCGCGGAGGCGGACCGGTTGGGCATGACCGCGGTCGGCATGACCGACCACGGCAACATGTACGGCGCCTCGGAGTTCTACAACTCGGCCAAGAAGGCGGGCATCAAGCCGATCATCGGCATCGAGGCCTACATCGCGCCCGGCTCGCGTTTCGACACCAAGCGAGTGAAGTGGGGTGACCCCGGCCAGAAAGGCGACGACGTCTCCGGCTCGGGTGCCTACACCCACATGACCATGGTCGCCGAGAACGCGACGGGCCTGCGCAACCTGTTCAAGCTGTCGAGCCTGGCCTCGATCGAGGGCCAGCTGGGCAAGTGGGCGCGCATGGACGAGGAGATCATCGCCCAGCACGCCGAGGGCATCATCGCCACGACGGGCTGCCCGTCGGGCGAGGTGCAGACCCGCCTGCGCCTCGGTCACGATCGCGAAGCGCTCGAAGCCGCCGCGAAGTGGCAGGAGATCTTCGGCGCCGACAACTTCTTCCTCGAGGTGATGGACCACGGTCTGTCGATCGAACGCCGGGTCCGCGAGGGCCTGATCGACATCAGCAAGCAGCTCGGTATTCCGCCGATCGCCACCAACGACTGCCATTACGTCACCAAGGACCAGTCGGTCAACCATGAAGCGCTGCTGTGCATTCAGACCGGCAAGACGCTGTCGGACCCGACCCGGTTCAAGTTCGACGGTGACGGCTACTACCTCAAGTCCGCCGCGGAGATGCGCGCCATCTGGGATGCCGAAGTCCCCGGCGCGTGCGACAACACCGAGCTCATCGGCGAGCGCGTACAGCCCTACGACGAGGTCTGGGAACACCGCGACCGGATGCCCGTCTTCCCGGTGCCCGAGGGTCACACCCAGGCCACCTGGCTGCGCAAGGAAGTTTTCGACGGTCTCGATCGCCGTTTCCCCGACGGCCCGTCGCAGGAGTACATGGCGCGCGCGGACTTCGAACTCGGCGTCATCTGCGAAATGGGTTTCCCCGCCTACTTCCTCGTCGTCGGTGACCTGATCAAGCACGCGCTCGAGGTCGGCATCCGGGTCGGCCCGGGCCGTGGTTCGGCCGCGGGTTCGCTGGTCGCCTACGCGATGGGCATCACCAATATCGACCCCATCCCGCACGGGCTGCTGTTCGAGCGATTCCTCAACCCCGAGCGCGTGTCGATGCCCGATATCGATATCGACTTCGATGATCGCCGCCGCGGTGAGATGGTCCGCTACGCCACCGAGAAGTGGGGCAGCGACCGCGTCGCCCAGGTGATCACCTTCGGCACCATCAAGACCAAGGCCGCGATCAAGGACTCCGCGCGAGTGCTGTTCGGCCAGCCCGGTTTCGCTATCGCCGACCAGATCACCAAGGCGCTGCCGCCGCCGATCATGGCCAAGGACATCTCGGTCGCCGGGATCACCGATCCTGATCACGAGCGGTACAAGGAAGCCACCGAGGTCCGCGAACTCATCTCGAGCAACCCCGATGTCGCCAAGATCTACGAAACCGCACGCGGTCTGGAAGGCCTGATCCGCAACGCGGGCGTGCACGCCTGCGCGGTCATCATGTCCTCGGAACCGCTCACCGACGCGATCCCGGTGTGGAAGCGCGCCCAGGACGGCGCGATCATCACCGGCTGGGACTACCCGTCGTGTGAGGCCATCGGCCTGTTGAAGATGGACTTCCTCGGCCTGCGCAACCTCACCGTCATCGGTGACGCCCTGGAGAACATCAAGGCCAACCGCGGCATCGACCTGGACATGGACAACCTGCCGCTCGACGACCCGGCCACCTACGAACTGCTCGCCCGCGGCGATACCCTCGGCGTTTTCCAGCTCGACGGCAGCGCCATGCGCGACCTGCTGCGCCGCATGCAGCCCACCGGCTTCGGCGATATCGTCGCCGTCCTCGCGCTGTACCGCCCCGGTCCGATGGGCATGAACGCCCACAACGACTACGCCGACCGCAAGAACAACCGGCAAGAAGTCAAACCGATCCACCCCGAGCTCGAAGAGCCGCTGAAAGAGATCCTGGCCGATACCTTCGGCCTGATCGTCTATCAGGAACAGATCATGCAGATCGCCCAGAAGGTGGCCGGATACTCGCTCGGCCAAGCCGATATCCTGCGCCGCGCCATGGGTAAGAAGAAGCTGTCGGTCCTGGAAGAGGCCTACGCGGGCTTCCGCGACGGCATGCTCGCCAACGACTTCTCCGAACCCGCCATCAAAGCGCTGTGGGACACGATTCTCCCGTTCGCCGGGTACGCGTTCAACAAATCGCACGCCGCCGGCTACGGTCTCGTCTCCTTCTGGACCGCCTACCTCAAGGCCAACTACCCCGCCGAGTACATGGCGGGCCTGCTCACCTCCGTCGGCGACGACAAGGACAAGGCCGCCATCTACCTGTCGGACTGCCGCAAGATGGGCATCACGGTGCTGCCGCCCGATGTCAACGAATCGGAGCTGAACTTCGCCTCCGTCGGCACCGACATCCGCTTCGGCCTCGGCGCGGTCCGCAACGTCGGCACCAACGTGGTCGGCTCGATCATCTCCGCGCGCAAGGAGAAGTCGAAGTTCACCGACTTCTCCGACTACCTGAACAAGATCGACGCCATCGCCTGCTCCAAGAAGGTCACCGAATCCCTGATCAAGGCAGGCGGTTTCGATTCACTCGGGCACCCACGCAAGGGCCTGCTGCTGATCCATTCCGATGCGATCGACGCGGTGATGTCGACCAAGAAGGCCGAGGCGATCGGCCAATTCGACCTGTTCGGCGGCCTCGACGACGGCGACGACTCGATGGCGTCGGTGTTCAACGTCAAAGTGCCCGAGGACGAATGGGAGACCAAGCACAAGCTCGCGCTGGAACGAGAGATGCTGGGCCTGTACGTGTCCGGGCATCCGCTCAACGGCGTCGAGCACGTGCTGGCAGCCCAGGTCGACACCCCCATCCCGGCCATCCTGGAAGGCGACGTCAAGGACGGCGCGCAGGTGACGATCGGTGGCATCCTCGCCTCGGTGAACCGGCGGATCAACAAGAACGGCCTGGCCTGGGCGTCGGCCCAGCTCGAAGACCTCACCGGTGGCGTGGAGGTGCTGTTCTTCCCGCAGTCGTACTCGGTGTACGGCATGGATGTGGTCGAAGACGCCGTGGTGCTGGTGAAGGCCCGCGTTTCGGTGCGTGACGACCGCATCTCGCTGATCGCCAACGACCTCGTCGTGCCCGACCTCTCGGCCATCGGTGTGGCCAAGCCGGTGGCGGTGGTCATGACGACCCGGATGTGTACCCCCGACAAGCTCGGCGAGCTCAAGAAGGTCCTGTCCCGCCACCAGGGCACCTCCGACGTGTTCATCCGCCACGTCGGCGCCCGCGAGAAGACCACCATGCTCAAGCTCGACGACGCCTGGCGGGTCTCCCCGTCCTCGGCGCTGATGGGTGACCTGAAGGCACTGCTCGGCCCCGGCTGCCTCGGCTGATCCTGTGGCACCGGTCCCCGTGACCGGTGCCGGATCACACCGCGGCACCGACACTCTTGTGACGGGTGGAGATGGCCGCCCCGCGAACGAGGAGCTAGCGTCGGCAGACGTGACGTCCGCGCCGCTGCTCGACTCGCCACCACGATCGGGGGACTCGTCGCGCCCGGTGCGGTGGCCGATGTCCGGGCGGACGGTGCTGCTCGTCGCCGTGACGCTGATCGTGGCGCAGCTGGTACTGCGCGGCTGGGTGGCCGGAATCGGGTTCTTCTACTGGGACGATTTTCTGCTGATCGGGCGGGTGAGCAGTCAGCCGGTGCTGTCGACCGAGGTGCTGTTCACCAGTCACGACGGGCACGTGATGCCGCTGGCGTTCGTGCTGACCTGGCTGATCACCGAGGTGGCCCCGCTGAACTGGGCGGTGGCGGCGGTAGTGCTCGTCGGGCTGCAGCTGCTCGCCTCGCTGGCCGTGTTGCGCCTGGTCGTCGTGGTGGTCGGCGTGCGGGCGCGAATGCTGGGACCGCTGGCGTTCTTCCTCTTCGTGCCGTTCACGGTGCCCGCGTTCGCTTGGTGGTCGGCGGCGGTGAACGCGCTGCCGTTGCAGATCGCGCTGGCCTGGGTGAGTGCCGACGCGGTGCGCCTGGTGCGGACCGGGCGGCGTGGGTACGCGGTGTCGGGCGCTGTGGTGTTCGCGGTGGCGCTGCTGTTCTTCGAGAAATCGGTGGTCGTGCTGCCGGTGGCGGTCGCCGTCGCGGTGCTCGTCGCCCACGTCTCGGGAGAGTCGGCGCGGGTGGCGCTGCGCCGGGGCGCCGCGCTGTGGACGGCGGCGGGTGCGGTGTTGCTGGCATGGTCGGCGTGCTTCCTGCTCGTCATCCAGCGCCCTCGCGGCCTCTCCGCTCCCGAACATCCGGGATCCCTCTGGAGCCGAGCTCTGTCGGACGGGCTGGTGCCCGCGCTGTTCGGCGGTCCGTGGCGCTGGGAACGCTGGCAACCCGCCACCCCATGGGCTGATCCGCCGGGACCGCTGGTCGCGCTGAGCTGGCTGCTGCTGATCGTATTCGCGGCGTGGACGATTCGCACCCACCACCGGGTGGTCGCGGTCTGGGCGTGCACCGCCGGCTACGCGGTCCTCACCATCGCACCCGTCGTGCTCCTGCGCGACGGCCCGAGCACCGCGGGTCTGCTGCTCCAATCCCTGCGCTACTTCGCCGATTTCGCCGTCGTGGCCACGTTCGCGCTGGCGCTGATCGCCCTGGCGCCCCGTCGGCACCCGTCGCATTCGAGGAATGGATCGAACACATTCGCACGACAAGAGGACGCCCACTCGGCACAGGCAAGCTCTGGCGGCGGGTCGGTTCCGATCGAGGCCGGGCGTGCCGGTCGAGCACGGCAGATAGCGGGCATCGCGGCGACCGTGCTGTTCCTCGCGAGCAGCGTGTACTCGACGATCACTTTCGCCCGATCATGGGAACCGAGCCCGGCCCGCACCTACGTCACCGGCGTGCGAGCCTCGCTCCCCGACGCCGCCGACGCACCACTGCTGCCACAGGAAGTTCCGTGGAATGTGTTGAACCCCTTGGCTTTCCCTGAGAACATGACCGATCGTGTCCTCGCCCCGATCGCGACATCCACCACCTTCTCCCTCGCGACCGCGCGCCTGCGCATGATCACCGACGAAGGCGCCGTCGTCGACGCGCAGGTCTGGTGGAACCGCGCCATCGTCGAGGGCCCCGAACCTCGTTGCGGCCACCGCGTGCGCGGCACAACCGGCGTCAACCTCGCACTCGACGGCCCCATGCAGATCCGCGACTGGACCGCTCAGCTGAATTACCACGCCGAACGCGACGGCCGGATCGCCTTGTCCTTCGAAGGCGAGACCGAGACGATCGCCGACGTGCGCGCGGGCCTGAACACCGTCTACGTACGGCTGCTCGGTGGTGGCGACACCTTGCGGATCAGATCCCTCGACGAGCGGCAGTCGCTGTGTATCGGTGCCGGGCCGGTGGGGGTCACCGCACACGCGCGGTGAATCGTTGACCGAGCACGTCGGCGCGGGGCATGCGATGCTGGGCCGATGAGGCAGTTTCGGGTGTGGGCACCGGAGGCGGGAGCGGTGCGGCTGCAACTGGACGGGGTCGAGCATCCGATGCGACGAAACGGCGGCGGTAACTGGTCGGTGCGCGTCGACGCAGGTCAGGGGGCACGCTACGGCTTCTTGATCGACGACGACCCGACGGTGCTGCCCGACCCGCGCTCGCCCCGCCAACCCGACGGCGTGCACGAGACCTCGGCGGTCCACGACCTGGACCCGGCGGCCTGGACCGATCAGAACTGGACCGGCCGACCCCTGGCAGGCTCGGTGTTCTACGAACTGCACATCGGCACTTTCACGCCCGAGGGCACCTTCGACGCGGCGATCGCGCGCCTGGACCACCTCGTCACCCTCGGTGTCACCACCGTCGAACTCATGCCGGTGAACGCCTTCGACGGCTCCCGCAACTGGGGTTACGACGGTGTCCTCTGGTACGCGGTGCAGGAGAGCTACGGTGGCCCCGACGGGCTGCAACGGTTCGTCGACGCCTGCCACGCCCGCGGTCTGGCCGTCTGCCTCGACGTGGTCTACAACCATCTCGGACCCTGCGGCAACTACCTGCCACGCTTCGGCCCCTACCTCTCCACCGGTCGCAACACCTGGGGTCAGAGCCTCAACCTCGACGGCCCCGGCTCGGACGCGGTTCGCGCCTACATCATCGACAACGCCGTGCGCTGGCTGCGCGACTTCCACCTCGACGCACTGCGCATCGATGCCGTGCACGCCCTCGTCGACCGCACCGCCACCCACCTGCTCGACGAGCTCACCGTCGAAACCACCGCGCTGGCGGCGCATCTGGGCCGCCCACTCAGCTTGATCGCCGAGAGCGACCTCAACGATCCCCGCCTGATCACCCCGCGCGCGGCGGGCGGCTACGGGCTGACCGGCCAGTGGAACGACGACCTGCACCACGCTGTGCACACGGCCGTCTCCGGCGAAAGGCAGGGCTACTACGCCGATTTCGGTTCGCTGGCCTGTCTCATGCAGACGCTCACCCACGGGTTCTTCCACGCCGCGACGTATTGCAGTTTCCGCGGTCGTACCCACGGTGCCCCGCTCCCGCGCGACCTCGTTCCCGGCAGCGCCCTGCTCGGCTACACCTGCAACCACGATCAAATCGGCAACCGGGCGATCGGTGACCGCCCCAGCGCCTACCTCACCCCTGGCCAACTCGCGGTGAAGGCGGCGCTGGTGCTGCTCTCGGCTAGCACCCCGATGCTGTTCATGGGGGAGGAGTGGGGTGCGCGCACCCCGTTCCAGTTCTTCACCTCCCATACCGACCCGGTCGTCGCCGCCGCTACCGCCGCCGGTCGCCGCGCCGAGTTCGCCGAGCACGGCTGGTCCACCGAGGCGGTGCCCGACCCGCAGGACCCGGCTACGTTCACCCGCTCCACCCTCGACTGGAACGAGGTCGGTCGCGAGCCGCACGCCCGTGTGCTGGCCTGCTACCGCGGCCTGCTCGCCCTGCGCAAATCCCGGCCCGAGTTCACCGATCCCTGGCTGGATCGAGTGTGGGCCGACTATGACGAAGCACAGCGTTGGTTCGTCCTGCGTCGTGGTCGAATCTCGGTGGTGTGCAACCTGGCCGAGGACGAAGTGGTCATCCCGGTACACGGCCGCGTACTGCTCGCCTGGTCTCCGGCCGCCGAAAGCGGTGCGGGAACACTCATTTCGGGTCACAGTTTCGCCGTGCTCGAAGAAGTCGACGCAGCCTCCACGGTGGTCACCGAATGATGACGAAGGGGCACGAGTCGGCCACAGTCGCCGAACACGGCGTTGCCGAATGGACATAACGCCGTATAGTCGGATGATGAGCAACGACGCTT
The DNA here is from genome assembly GCF_042717045.1 of Nocardia sp. NPDC058633. Lineage (NCBI taxonomy): Bacteria > Bacillati > Actinomycetota > Actinomycetes > Mycobacteriales > Nocardiaceae > Nocardia > Nocardia sp. NPDC058633. Next base: position 16,517 of record NZ_JBHXRA010000019.1, on the reverse strand, counting down.
ACGGGCAGGAAAGCGCTGCCCTCCCGGCCGGTGTGCGAGGTCACGCCCCGGCTGGATTCGGTCCGCTGGTGCGCGCTTTCGCCACCTTGATCGGCCATCGCCGCGACGCGGGCGGCGCACTGGCGGTCTATCGGCACGGTGAACCACTCGCCCATTTCTGGATCGGCAGCGCGGGTGACCGGCCGTGGACCGCGGATACCGGGGCGATCGTGTTCTCCGCGACCAAGGGCGTCACCGCCACCGTGATCCATCGGCTCGCCGATCGCGGACTGATCGACTACCAGGCGCCGGTCGCCGAATACTGGCCGCGGTTCGCCGCGCACGGCAAGGGCTCGATCACCGTCGCCGACGTGCTCACCCACCGTGCCGGACTGTCCTCGCTGTCGGCGGTCGCGACCACCGCCGGCGAAGCCCTCGATCACGAACTGATGGAGGACCGGCTCGCGCTGGCCGCCCCCGACCGGATGCTCGGCATCCCCACCTACCACGCCCTCACCTACGGCTGGCTGCTCGCGGGCCTGGCCAGAGGCGTGACCGGTCGGAGCATGAGTGAGCTGATCCGCAGCGAGGTCACCGATCCGCTCGGCATCGACGGCATCCACCTCGGACGTCCCGCGGCGGACTCGTCGACCGAATACGCCCGGTTGGCGGGCGCGCACATGAGCTTCGCCGCGCACCCGATCGCCGCGGGCCTGCTCGCGAAGGTCGGATTCCGGCTGCCCGGACCGCTCGGTGCGGCCGCTCGCTGCCTGTTCGTGCCCGGCCTCGACGGCATCCTCGACGGTGACGACCCGACGATCCTGAACACCGAGATGCCCGCGGGCAACGGTGTCGCCACGGCGGCCGGGCTCGCGAAGATGTACGCCGCGCTGGCCGACGGCGTCAGCCTCGACGGCACGCCGTTCCTGCGGCCGAGCACCCACGCCGCGATCCGCCGGATCCAGACCTACCGGCTCGACCACGCGCTGTTCTACCTACCGATGATGTGGCACCTGGGCTACCACTCGCTGCCCGTCCCCGGCGCACGGAACGGTTTCGGCCACATCGGACTCGGCGGATCGTTCGGCTGGGTAGACCCGCAGTCGGGGTTGTCGGTGGCCTACGTCCACAACCGTCTCGACCAGATTCTGCTGCCCTACGACCAACTCGCCATGGGCTGGCTACTGCCGCTGGTCCTGTCGAGCGTGCGCGCGAGTCGCGAATCCGGACCCCGCGAGAACCGCGCGGCGGCCTAGGACGCAGACGCGACAGCGACCTGTGCTGCGCGAGCTGCGCGTAACCACCGCGCGGCGCGGCGCTATGTCAGGTAGCGATAGGCCGGGGAACCCGGTTCCAGGCGTTCTGCCTGGATCGGGGACTCCTCGATGCGGTGCATCAGCGAGGCCAAATTGTCGGTGGCGCCCAGTTCGATGCCGACCAGCGCCGCGCCGGTATCCCGGTTGTTGCGCTTGACGTATTCGAACATGGTGATGTCGTCGTCGGGGCCGAGGACATCGTCGAGGAAGCGGCGCAGCGCACCGGGTTCCTGTGGGAAGTCGACCAGGAAGTAGTGCTTGAGACCGCGGTGCACGAGCGAGCGCTCGATGATCTCGCCGTAGCGCGAGACATCGTTGTTGCCCCCCGACACCAGCACCACCACCGTGCTGGCGGGTTCGATATCGATCTCGGCCAATGCCGCGGTGGCCAGCGCGCCCGCGGGCTCGGCGATGATGCCTTCGCTCTGGTAGAGGTCGAGCATCGCCGTGCAGATGGCGCCCTCATCGACCAGCATCACCCGGAAAGGTGCTGTGCCGGTGGAGGATTCGGGTGTGGTGAGCAGCGGCAGCGAGGCATGCGAGACCATGCGGCCGCCGAACGAGGCCGCTGCCCGGTAAGGCAGTTCGCCGATGCGGCGCACGGCGGCGCCGTCGACGAACGGGTCGATCTCGGGCAGCGTCACCGGTGCGCCGGCGACCAGCGCTGCCGTGAGCGAGGCAGCGCCCGCGGGTTCGACGGCGAGCAGACCGGTGTGCGGGGCGCGTTCGCGCAGGTAGGTGCCGATGCCGGCCAGGCAGCCGCCACCGCCGACCGGGACGATCACCAGGTCGGGCGCGGTGCCGAGCTGCTCGAGGAACTCCGCGGCGATGGTGCCCTGACCCGCGGCGGTGCGCGGGTCGTCGAACGGCGGCACCATGGTGGTGCCGGTGCGGGCCACATCGTCGGCGGCGGCCGCGGCGGCCGCGTCGTAGGTCTCCCCGACCGCGATCAACTCGACGAACTCGCCGCCGTGCACTCGGATGCGGTCACGCTTCTGCTTGGGGGTGGTGGTCGGCACATAGATGCGCCCGCGCACACCCATCGCCTGGCAGGCGAAGGCCACGCCCTGCGCGTGGTTGCCGGCGCTGGCGGTCACCACCCCGGCCGCGCGCTCGGCGGCGGTGAGCTGCACCATCAGGTTGTAGGCGCCGCGCAGCTTGTAGGAACGGACCGCGGTCAGGTCTTCGCGCTTGAGGTATACCTGCGCACCGGTGCTCGCCGACAGTCGCGCGCTGTACTGCAGCGGAGTCGGCTCGATGATGTCGGAAATTCGCTTGGCGGCGGCGTCGATCTCGTCCGCGGTGAGCGGCGGACGGATTACGGACACTTCGGCGACGTCAGCGATAGGGGACACCCGCACAATGCTACCGAGACGGTTCGCGCGCTCGGCGAGCGGAACCACCCGCCGTGACGGTCACGGCGAGTGGGCTCGGACCTGCGACTTCAGCGCGGGGTGAGGACGAAGACCGGGATCACGCGATCGGTCTTCTTGGTGTACTCCTCGTAGTCGGGCCACACGGCGACCGCGCGCTCCCACCACAGCGCTCGCTCGTCGCCGACGACCTCGCGCGCGGTGTAGTCCTTGGTGGTGGTGCCGTCGCGCAGCTCCACGTGCGGATCGGCCTTGATGTTGTGGTACCAGACAGGGTGCTTCGGCGCCCCGCCCAGCGACGCGACGACGGCGTATTCACCGTCGTGCTCGACCCGCATCAGCGGCGTCTTGCGCAGCTTGCCGGTCTTGGCGCCCTTGGTGGTGAGCAGGATGACGGGTTTGCCTTGCAGTGAAGCGCCCTCGGTACCGCCGGATTTCTCGTAGGTCTCGGCCTGTTCGCGCGCCCAGTCCGAAGTGCTCGGTGCGTACTCTCCTGTCAGTGGCATGACCTACACAACGAGTCGGCGCCGGGTGATGTTCCCGACAGCGCACCGCACAGAAGTTCGGTAGCCCGAACTTCGATGTGCGTCTATCCTGGTCTGCATGGCAGTGCTCACCTCATCGGCAGCATCCGCGACCGTCGACATCGCGGGTAGCGATTGGCCGGTCTACAAGCTCGAGGCGCTGGTCGCCGCCCTCGTGGTCGGTGCGCTGTTGCTGCTGGTGGTCGGGTCACCGCAGGTCGCCGTGCTGGTCGCCGCCGCGGTCGCCGCGCTGCGCTGGACCATCGGCGCCACCCGCACCGCGTCACGCACCTGAGCTGCCGCGCGGCGACGATGTCGGTGCGCCGAGTGCCGCGTCAGCCTGGTCCGGGCGCGCAGGTCTCGGTTCCGGGTTCCTGAGCTACTCCGCGAGGTCGAGTGCGCTCAACTCCCCACGTGAGAGCACGCCCAGCTTCGGATACGCCTTGTACAGGTGATGGCCGACCGTGCGGTGGCTCAGGAACAGCCGTGCCGCGATCTCCCGATTCGACAAGCCCTGCGCCGCCAGCCGTACGATCTGCGACTCCTGCGGGGTGAGCAGGCTCAGCGGGCCCTCGCTCGCGCGCGCACCGGTGCCGACGCCCAGTGCGCCCAGTTCGGTGCGCGCGCGGGCGCTCCACGGTGCCGCGTCGAGCCGATCGAACAGGTCCATCGCCTGCTCCAGCTGGGCCCGCGCGTCGACCTTGCGTTTGTCGCGGCGCAGCCATTCGCCGTAGAGCAGGCGAGTACGTGCCTCGTCGAACGGACGGTTGGCGGCGAGCGCGGCCACGAAGTGCGGCTCGGCGTCGGGCCCCACGGCCAGCAACGCACGTCCGCGGGCCGCCAGCGCGGCGATCCACTCCTGCCCTGCCCGCTGCGACCAGTGGGCGAGCCGATCCAGTGCGTCGGTCGCGCGGTCCGGCGCGCCGAGGCGAACCGCCACTTCGATCTGATCGGGGAGTGTGCGCAGCCCGATGACATGGTGTCGAGCCGGTTCGATCGTCATATGCGCGAGCTCTGCCTGCGCCTGTTCGAGCCTGCCCTCTCCGAGTGCGAGCAGTGCCGTGGCCGCGTGCGCCCACGACGCACCGACCGCGCTCGTCCCCCCGAACTCCTCGGACACCGCACGGTCGGCATGGTCGCGGCACGAGGCCGAATCACCGTGCAGCGCGGCAAGATAGGCCAGATACGCGTGGATCTGACTGACCCACTGCGCCTGCCCGATATCGTGTGCGATTCGCAACCCCTCCTCGGCCGCGATGCGACTCTCCCGCGGCCGCCCCCCGAACAACAACCCCTCGGAGCGGAAGAACAACAGCGGAGCCAGCAGCCCGATCCGCCCCTGCTCCCGGCATTCGGCGATCAACTCACCGGCCAACTCCTCGACCTGCTCGTCTTGTCCGACAACCAAGCCGCTGCCACACAACTGCACGAGGTCGGCGGGACTGTCGGCCCCGCCGGTCCGGGCGGCGGCAGCCGCATCCCGCAGGTCAGCGACCCGCTGACCCGCCACCGACCCGGTCAGATACCGCACGATCGGTGTCGCGGGGTCGTCCTCGACCAGCCGCAGCGTCGCCAGTACGGTGGCGACCTCGTCGAGCTCGTCGAGGCCGAGGTACCACGCGGTGTGTACGGCCTTGGTCAGAATCCGGGCAGCGCGACGGGGATCCGTCGCACGCGCTGCGACGGCCGCCGACATCAGCCGCCGATGCGCGGAACCCGGTTTGCCACCGGCGAAGTCGGCCTGCGCGCGCACCAAGTCCAGCCGCGGTGCGAACTCGGTCCACGAGTCCGACCCCACCGCGCCGTCGACGAGCTGGATCGCGCTGGACAGGGACGCGGCACGGTCGGCCAGTCGCTCCGCCCGGTCGTGCAGGCCCGCATCGGTCGCGGTCTCGGCGGCGAGGACGAGTCTGCGCACGCGGGCGGCCTCGTCGGTGCTCAGCGCGGCCGCGCGATCGTAGGCGGCGACCGCGCCGTGGAGGCCGTGCCGACGCCGGGCGCGGTCGGCGGTGTGTTCCAGCGCGGTCGCGGTGATTTCGTCGGGGCCGGTCGCGGCGCACGCGAGATGCCACGCGCGCAGGTCGGCGGCGGCGTCGTCGACGAGCGCGCCGGCGAGGGCGCGGTGCGCGGCGAGGCGGTCGGTGAGCGCTGAGCCCTGATAGATCGCCGACCGCAGCAGCGGATGACGCCAGGTCAGCGCCCGGCCGTCGGTGGCGACCATGCCCGCGTCCTGCGCGGGTTGCAGGTCTGGCAGCGCGGCACCGAGCGTGGCCGCGGCACGCAGTACCGGCGCCAGGTCCGCGGAGCCCGCCGCCGCGGCCACCAGGAGCACGGTTCTGGTGGCGGCAGGCAATCGGGTGACCCGGCCGTGGAATGCCAGTTGCAACCGCTGTGTCAACGGCAGCGGGCTCGTCTGGTCGACATTGCCCTCGTCGATGACGGACGGAAGTTCCAGCAGCGCCAGCGGATTGCCGCCCGACTCGGCGAGCAGTCGATACCGCACGGCCGGACTCAACGGGGTGGTACCGGCGTCGAGCAGTGCCGCCGCCGCATCGGGACGCAATCCCGAAAGTGCGAGTTCCGCCAGCCCTGGGGCGGGGAAATCCTGCGGCCCCGAACGGGTCGCGAACAGCATCACCACCCCCTCCGCGTCGAGCCTGCGTGCCGCGAACAGCAGGGCTTCGGCGGTGGCCGGGTCCAGCCAGTGGGCGTCGTCGATCACGCACAGCAGCGGCCCCTGCGCCGCCTCCTCGGCGAGCAGAGTCAGCACCGCCAGCCCGATCAGCATCCGGTCGGCGGGAGCGCCGTCGCCCAGCCCGAACGCCGCCTCGAGTGCGTCGCGCTGCCGCGACGGCAGTTGCCGCACCAGTTCCATGCCGGGCCGGACCAGCAGATGCAGTGCCGCGAAGGGCAATTCGGCCTCGGATTCGATGCCCGCACTGCGCACGGTCGCAATGCCTTGCGCTGCTGCGTAATCCAGCAGCGCGGTCTTCCCGATCCCGGCCTCACCGCGCAGCACCAGGGCCCCGCTACGGCCCGCGCGAGCTGCGCTGAGCAGGTCATCGATCCTGGCCTGTTCGGCATCGCGTCCGTGCAGCATGGGCTCCACCGTATCGCCGTACCGGCATCGCCAGTAGTCGCGACGGAGAAAGTACCTATAGGCGACTGATTCGACCGACCCCGCTCGCGCCATAACGTTGTACCCATCGCAGCAACATCCAGCGAAACACCAGCTCAAAGCCTATTTCGGAGGTCGAGATGAACACCGTCGTCGCGCAGTACCTGGAAGCATGGAACACCCGCGAGCCCGCCGCCCGCCGCTCCGCCGTCGCCCGGCTGTTCACCCCGGATGCCCGCTACGTCGACCCGTTGGTCGCGGTCACCGGCCACGCCGAACTCGAAGCCGCCATCGCCGGTGTCCAGGCTCAGTTCCCCGACTGGACCTTCACCCTGGCCGGCCCCGTCGACGCCCACCACGACCAGGTCCGCTTCACCTGGGGCCTCGGTCCCGCCGACGCCCCCGCCGTCGTGATCGGCTTCGACGTCGCCATCCTCACCGACGGCCGCATCGACAGCGTCTACGGCTTTCTCGACCAGGTCCCCGCCACCACGTAACCCGTTCACAGCCAAGGAGATTCGCCATGACCACCACCGCCACGTCCCGTCTGTCCGCGCTGCTCGCCTCCGGCGAGAACCTGCTCCGTGTGTCGTTGCGCCTCGACGCGGTCGTCACCACCGCCAACGGCCTCGCCTACCTGCTGCTGGCCCAACCCCTGGAGGGTCTACTCGGCCTCGACGCCACGGTCGGCCTCGCGATCGGCGCCTTTCTCACTGCCTACGGCATCGGCGTCGCGATCGTCGGTCGCCCGGCACGCACCAACCGTGCCGCGGCATCGGCGGTGGCGATCGGCAATGGCGCCTGGGTCGTGGCCAGTCTCGCCGCCTTGGCGACTGGAGCTCTCGGGCTCACCGTGGTGGGGGCGGTGTGGGCGGTGATGCAGTCGGTGACCGTCGGCGGATTCGCCGCCTTGCAGTATCTCGGCCTGCGCCGCAGCCGCTGACCCCACACCAAGGACCGACGCACGCCGCGTCGGTCCTTCGTGCGGGAGCATCCGGTGTTCAGCGCACCAGCAGTGCCACCGGCAGCCGGGTGAACAGCTTGTCCAACCGGGCGCTGCCGGAGAACGTGTTGCCGGTCAGGCGATCGGTCCAATTCCCCTGCGGCAGAGGCAAGGTGGTGTCCAGCCAACCCGTCGCGGCGAGTCCTACCGAATGCCGGGTCGCCGCCACGATCACCTCCGGCGCCTCACCCGCGGGCCCCCGACCGTAGGCGACCAACCGATGCGCGTGCTCACCGATGGCATACAGCGGCCGGTACATTCCACCCACGAAGCACTCCGGCCGCTCCCGGCGCAGCCACAGCGCATAGGCCACCACCCACATCTTCGCGGCCCCGGTCGTATCCAGTGTCGGTGTGTCGGTCAGTGATTGGAGCATGCCGACCCGGGTGGCGAAGTTGACCGGGCGCCGGTTGTCGGGGTCGACGAGCGTGTCCTCCCACAGTTCGGTGCCCTGATAGATATCGGGAATTCCCGGCGCGCCCAACTGCAAGAGCTTCTGCGCCACCGCATCCGACCAAGCGTGCGGTGCGAGCTCATGGGCCAGGTCGCCGATCCCGGTACCGACCGGCCCGTCGATCACCGCGTCGAGCCACCCGTGCACGGCCGACTCGAACTGCGCGTCCGGCTCCTCCCACGAGGTCTTCGTGCCCGCCTCGCGAATCGACTTCTCCGCGAACATGTGCAGCCGATCCCGCAGGCCCGGCACGGACGAGGCCGGTCGCCCGTCGGCGGGCCACACCCCGAACATGTTCTGCAACAGGAACAAAGCCGTCGCCCCGTCCGGAGCGGGTGTTGTCTCGAGCCACCCTCGAACCCGCTGCGACCAGACACCGGCGACCTGCGACAGCACCCCGATCCGGGCGCGCACATCCTCACCGCGCTTGGTGTCGTGGGTCGAGATCGTCGTCATGGTCGCGGGCCAGCGCTGCGCGCGTTCACTGTTGGACAGGTGGAAGTCGTTGACGGAATGGCCGAACCGCGCCGGATTGCCACCCACCTCCTGCAGCGACACCAGCCGCGCGCCCTGGTAGAACATGGTGTCCTCGACCGACTTGGCGGTGATCGCCCCGCACACCTGCGAGAACCTGGTCGCCGCTTCACCACCCACCGACAGCGCCGTCACCAGCACGGAAAGTGGCGCGGTCAGTTCGGCATTGCGCTTCTCCACCTCGGCCACGACCGCGGCCGTCATTCCGGCCAGCGGCGCGTAGTCCACCCGGTACACCGGCATGAAGGCCAGCACCTCGATGGTCGCGTTGCTCACCGCGAGGGTGTCGAAGCTGCCCGCATTGCCGTCACGCTTGATCGCGGCGACCAAGCGCCGGATCTCCGGCGCCAGAATGGTTTCGGCGACCGCCCGTTTGATGCGATGCTCGGTCTCGCCGAACCACGCCCGGTCGCTGCCGTGCCCCGCGACGTGCTGGGACAGTTCGGTCAACGTCGCCTCACCGGCGGGATCGATCAGCACGCCCCCGATATCGGCCAGCGCGTCGTAGCCGGTGGTTCCGTCGACCGGCAACGTCGCGTCCAAGGGCTCGCGGTTGGCGAGGATCTTCTCGACCAGAAGGAGCCGCTGGGGCCCGATCAGTCTGCGCAGCCGGGTCAGATACGCGCTCGGATGGGACAGCCCGTCCGGGTGGTCGACCCGAACACCATCGATCAGATCGTGTTCACACCAGGCTGCCAGCTCGCGATGCGTGGCCTCGAAGACCTCCGGGTTCTCCTGCCGGATCGCGGCCAGACTGTTCACCGCGAAGAACCGTCGATACGTGCAGACCCCGGCCTTCCAGCTCACCAGCCGGTAGTGCTGGCGGTCGTGGATGCGCAGCGCGTTGTCGCCGTCGGTGCCCGCCGCGATCGGGAAGCGAAGCTCGTGCAGCGCCAGCATCGGCTCCGCCCCCGACCGGTCGACGGTCAGCGCGGCCGGGTCGTTCTCGTTCTGCAGGACCGGCAACGCCAGCCGTCCTCCCGCGCCGTTGCCCGAGCTCCAGTCGATATCGAAATATTTGGCGTACTGCGACTTCTGGCCGTTGCGCAGCACGTCCCACCACCACGGATTCTGCCGAGGATCGGCGACACCCACATGGTTGGGCACCATGTCGACGATCAACCCCATTCCCCGGCTGCGCACCTCGTCCGAGAGCGCCTTGAGCCCCGTCGGCCCGCCGAGCGCGGCCGAGACGGTGGTCGGATCGGTGACGTCGTAACCGTGGGTCGAGCCGTGCGTCGCGGTCAGGATCGGCGACAGGTACAGGTGCGAGATCCCCAGCTGCTGGAGGTATTCGGCGATGGCGCGCGCGTCGGCGAACGTGAGCGCGTCGGGGCGCAACTGCAACCGGTAGGTGCTGCGCACCGTGCCCGCCCGCACGGGCGCGCGATGCAGCATGGTCAACGGGTCGGTCACAAAGGTCTCGGTCATGGGTCTCGCTCGGCGGCTAGGCGGTTCGGCGCAATACGAGCAGGCAGCGGCTGGCCACCGGCAGCGTCGCGGCGGCGGTGTACACCGCGTCGGCCGCGCCGGTGGGGGTCGAACAATCCAGGGCGAGCGACCATTGCGCACCGAACTCCGGTCCGGGCAGCACGAAATCGATCGCTTCGTCGTGCGCATTGAAGCACAGCAGGAACGAGTCGTCGGTGACGCGTTCACCACGAGGACCCGGTTCGGCGATGCCGTCACCGTCGAGAAGCACGGCCAGTGACTTGCCGAAGCCGCTGTCCCAGTCGTCGTCGGTCATCTCGGTGCCCGCGGGCGCGAACCAGGCGATCTCGCGCCGGTGGCCCTGGTCGTCGCTCGGCCCGGCGGCCAGGAAGCGGCGGCGCCGGAAGATCGGATGCTCGGTGCGCAAGGCGATCACGGTCCGGGTGAAGTCGAGCAGGTCGGCATTGGTCCGCGCCAGCGACCAGTCCATCCACGCCAGCGGCGAATCCTGGCAGTACACATTGTTGTTGCCGAGCTGGGTGCGCCCGATCTCGTCACCGTGGGCGAGCATCGGCGTGCCCTGGCTCAGGATCAACGTGGCCAGCAGATTGCGTTGCTGCCGAGCACGCAGCGCGAGGACCCGGGGATCATCGGTCTCGCCTTCCACACCGCAGTTCCACGACCGATTGTGGCTCTCGCCGTCGCGATTACCCTCGCCGTTGGCATCATTGTGTTTCTCGTTGTAGGACACCAGATCTCGCAGCGTGAACCCGTCGTGCGCGGTGACGAAGTTGATGCTGGCGCCCGGGCGACGGCCCGTCGACTCGTACAGATCCGACGACCCCGTGAGTCGAGAGGCGAACTCGCCCAACGTCGCAGGCTCCCCCCGCCAGTAGTCACGCACCGTATCCCGGTATTTGCCGTTCCACTCGGTCCACAGACTGGGGAAGTTGCCGACCTGATAGCCGCCCTCGCCGACGTCCCACGGTTCGGCGATGAGCTTGACCTGGCTCACCACCGGGTCCTGGTGCACGAGATCGAAGAACGCGGAAAGCCGGTCCACGTCGTGCAATTCGCGCGCCAGCGTCGCGGCGAGGTCGAAGCGGAACCCGTCGACGTGCATGTCCAGAATCCAGTACCGCAGCGAATCCATGATCAGCTGCAGTGTGTGCGGATGCCGGACATTGAGGCTGTTGCCGGTGCCGGTGTAGTCCTTGTAGTGCTCGGGGGCGGTCTCGTCGAGCCGGTAATAGGCGGCATTGTCGATTCCACGCAGGCTCAGGACGGGCCCGAAGTGGTTGCCCTCGCCGGTGTGGTTGTAGACGACGTCGAGAATCACCTCGATGTCCTCGGCATGCATCGCACGCACCATCGCCTTGAACTCGGCGACCGCGCCGTCGCCGCGCTGCCGGGACGAATACTGATTGTGCGGCGCGAGGTAGCCGATGCTGTTGTAGCCCCAGTAGTTGCGCAATCCCTGATCGGTCAGCACATGATCGTGGAAGAACTGGTGCACCGGCATCAGCTCGATCGCGGTGACCCCCAACGACTTCAGATGGCCGATGATCGCCGGATGCGCCAAGCCCGCGTAGGTGCCGCGCAGATCCTCCGGGATGTCCGGGTGCGTCATCGTCAGGCCCTTGACGTGCGCCTCGTAGATCACCGTCTCGTGATAGGGCCGGTTCGGGGGGCGGTCGGGACCCCAATCGAAGAACGGGTTGATCACCACCCCGATCATCGTGTGGCCCAGCGAGTCCAGCCCGTAGGTATAGAGCGAGGGGTCGTTGACGAACTCGCCGTCGAACGCCTTCCCGTACGGGTCGAGCAGCAGTTTGCTGGCATCGCAGCGCAATCCGAGTTCCGGATCGTAGGGGCCGTGGATGCGAAAGCCGTAGCGCTGTCCCGGTGTCACGGAGGGCAGATAGGCGTGCCAGACATAACCGTCGACTTCGTCGAGCCCCACGCGGGTCTCGGAGCCGTCCTTGGCGATCAGGCAGAGCTCGACCTTCGTCGCGACTTCGGAGAACACCGAGAAGTTCGTGCCCCCGCCGTCGTAGGTCGCGCCGAGCGGATACGCGCTGCCCGGCCACACCTCGGGTCGGTCGTTCGAGCTCGACATGCTACGACAGTAATGGAACCCCGCGTGCCACCGCGCACGATGTGACTGGGCGCTCGCTCCCGCGGTTCAGCCGGGTGTGGCCGCGAGCAACCGCCGGGCATAGCCGGTGCGGCGCGCGAGCCCGGCCAATCCACCGAAGATCCACCGCTGCAACACCGCGGGCGGACCGGCGAGATAGCCGTCCTGGTATTCCCACAGCAGCCCGAGGGCGAGCGGATTGCGGGGCAGTCTGCTCGCTGTGGTCCTGTTCGCATTGTCGAGACCGCTCCAGAACTCGAACATCGCCCAGTGCCGCAGCGGCGGACGGATCACATGGTCCATCACGGTGTCGTGCGCTTCGTTCCAGAACTCGTGCACCGCGCGCGGGGGAGCGGTCACCGTCGCGCCCGGCCCGGCGACGGATTCCGCTCCGTCGACCCGAAACCGCACCTGACCGCTGCGAATGGTCCAGGTTTCGCTGATCTCGGGATGCCAGTGTGGGCCCGCTTGCCTGCCGATGTGGGGCAGCACGTGTTCGAGGCGCAGATAGGCGCCCTGCTCGTCGGCGCCGCGGTCGACGAGCGTGACCCGATGACCGTTGCGGAAGGTGAGGACGGAACCGATGTCAGCCATTGTCCAGATATAAAGGTAACCTTCCTATTATGTCAATGGTCGAACGGTCCTCTTTGTTGAAGCTGCTGGTGCAGGCGGCCGACGCTTACGAGCGCGCGCTGAACCCGTTGCTCCGCGCGGAGCTCGGAACCGATCTGCGTCCCGCGCACTACGCGGTATTCCGATACCTGGCCCCGGAGGGATCCCGGGTCACCGCACTGGCCGAGTCCGCCGGCATGACCCAGCAGTCGATGGGGGAGTTGGTCACGCACCTGGAGAAGTGCGGATATGTGGAGCGCACGGCCGATCCCGCGGACGGGCGTGCGCGGCTGGTCGTCACCACCGCGGCCGGGCGAGAGACGGTGGCGCTGGCCGGGCGGCACATCCAGCAGATCGAACAGGTGATCGCCGCCGAGCTCGGCACGGATTCGCTCGCCGTGGTCCGCGACGCACTCGCGCGGCTGCCCACCGCGATCGCGAATCACTCCGACAGCCGGTCCGCCGGCGGCGGCAAGTGATAACTTGAACAGCGTTCAAGGCTGTCGTCTCGGCGGCCCCGGGCGACGACGAGGAAACCTGTGGACCTGAGCCCCGAGCAGATCACCGCCCTCGATGCCGAACACGTCTGGCATCCCTACGGCGGCTTCCCCGCGACGACCGAGCCCCTGGTGGTGGCGAGTGCGGCAGGCACGCGACTCACGCTCGCCGACGGCCGCGAACTCGTCGACGGGATGAGCTCCTGGTGGGCGGCCGTGCACGGCTACTGCCACCCCGTCTTGGACGCGGCGCTGCTCGCGCAGTCGCAGCGGATGAGTCACGTGATGTTCGGGGGGCTCACCCACGAACCGGCCGCCCGGCTGGCCCGGTTGCTGGTCGAACTCACGCCCGCCGGTCTGGACAAGGTCTTCCTCTGTGACTCCGGCTCGGTCTCGGTCGAGGTCGCGACGAAAATGTGTCTGCAGTACTGGCGCAGCGTCGGCCGCCCGGCGAAGAACCGGCTGTTCACCTGGCGTGGGGGGTACCACGGCGACACCTTCACGCCCATGAGCGTCTGCGACCCTGACGGCGGCATGCACTCGCTGTGGACCGACGTCCTCACCGAGCAGGTCTTCGCGCCCGCGCCGCCGCGAGATTTCGAACCCGATTACGTCGCCGAACTCGAACGCGCGGTCGCCAACCATCGCGACGAGCTGGCGGCGGTGATCGTCGAACCGGTCGTGCAGGGGGCCGGCGGTATGCGCTGGCACGACCCGCGCTACCTCACCGAACTGCGCCGGATCTGCGACGACAACGACGTACTGCTCGTGTTCGACGAGATCGCCACCGGGTTCGGCCGCACCGGAGAGCTGTTCGCCGCCGACCACGCCGGCGTCACACCGGACGTGATGTGCGTCGGCAAAGCCCTGACCGGCGGCTATCTCACCCTGGCGGCGGCACTGTGCACCGCGCGGATCGCCGAAACGATCAGTGCGGCGCACGGCGGGCTGATGCACGGGCCGACCTTCATGGGCAATCCCCTGGCCTGCGCCGTGGCGGTCGCCTCGATCGAGTTGCTGTGCTCGCGGGACTGGCGGGGTGAAGTGGCCCGGATCGAGTCCGAGCTGCGGACAGGACTCGCGCCGCTGGCCGAGTTGCCCGGCGTCGTCGAGGTGCGCGTGCTCGGAGCGATCGGCGTCGTCGAACTCGCCGGACCTGTCGATATGCGCGCCGCGACCGATGCCGCCGTCGACGCGGGCGCCTGGCTACGCCCGTTCCGCAACCTCGTCTACACGATGCCCCCGTTCATCAGCACCACCGCCGACATCGCCACCATCACGGACGCCGTGCGGGCGGCGGTGAAGGTGTCGGTCGCCTGAACCTCGAAGCTGATCGGCACCGGGCCGCATTGCCAGCGTCACCCGGTGGGAGCTGACCTCCTGAACGGTGTTCAAGTATGCTGCTCAACTGTGAGTACGGATCCGTTGAGCTGGTTGGACGAGCGTGCGGCCGAACGGGTCGACGCCGGGCTACGCAGGCACTTGCGTGTGCGCGTCGCCGAGTCGCCCGCGATCGACCTGGCCTCCAACGACTACTTGGGCCTGCACCGGCACCCCGAAGTCGTCGAGGGTGCGATCGCGGCGGTGCGCCGGTGGGGAGCGGGGGCCACAGGTTCGCGACTGGTCACCGGAACCACCACCGAGCACGCGCTCCTCGAAGCCGAACTGGCCGAATTCGTCGGTGCCGAAACAGGATTGGTCTTCGCCACCGGCTACGCCGCCAACCTGGGTGTGGTCACCGCGCTGGCAGGCCGCGGCACCCTCGTGGTCTCCGACGCGGGCTCGCACGCCTCGCTGGTCGACGCGTGCAGGCTCTCCCGCGCCCGGGTCGCGATCGCGGCGCACCGCGATGTCGCCGCGGTCGAACGACTGCTCGCCGACCGGACCGAAGAGCGCGCGCTGGTCCTCACCGATTCGGTCTTCAGTGCCGACGGCGACCTCGCGCCACTGGCCGATCTGCATCGCGTCACCCGGGCCAACGGCGCCATTCTGATCGTCGACGAAGCCCATGGGCTCGGTGTGCGCGGCACGGGCGGGCGCGGACTCGTGCACGAGATGGGCTTGGCCGGGGAACCCGACCTCGTCGTCACCGCGACCCTGTCGAAGGCATTCGCCGCCCAGGGCGGGGTCGTCCTGGCCGATGCCAGGATCCGCGCCCACCTCATCGACGCCGCCCGCACCTTCATCTTCGACACCGGCCTCGCTCCCGCCGCCGTCGGCGCGGCCCGCGCCGCGCTGACATTGCTTCGACGAGACCCCTCGATGGCCACCCGCGTCCTCGACCGCGCCGCCGACATCGCGCGGATCGCCGGAGTGGCCGAGCCCGACTCCGCGGTGGTCTCGGTAGTTCTGGGCGAAGCCCAGATCGCCTTCGACGCCGCCCAGGCCTGTCGCGCCCGCGGCCTCGACGTCGGCTGCTTCCGCCCGCCCTCGGTCCCTGAAGGCACCTCGCGGCTGCGCCTCACCGCCCGTGCCGACCTCACCTCCGCCGAACTCGAGACGATCGCCGACGTCCTCGGCGATGTGCTCGCATCGGCCCGCGGCAAGGAATCGGTGACGGCATGACTGTCCTGCTGATCAGCGGCACCTCGACCGATGTCGGCAAAACCGTCGTCACCGCGGCACTGGCCGCCGCCGCACAGGCCGCGGGCCGCACCGTCGCGGTCTGCAAACCCGCCCAGACCGGCATCGCCCCCGGCGAACCCGGCGATCTCGCCGAAGTCACCCGTCTGACCGGGGTGACCCGCACCCTCGAGCTCGCCCGCTACCCCGAACCGCTCGCCCCCGATACCGCCGCGCGACGCGCGGGTATGCCGCTGCTGACGTTGAGCGACACGGTCGCCGGCGTCGATTCGCTCGCCGATGCCGACCTGGTGCTGGTCGAAGGTGCGGGCGGGCTGCTGGTGCGGATGGGGGAGTTCACCCTGCTCGACCTCGCCCACAAGCTGGGCGCCCCCGTCTTGATCGTCGCCGCTGCCGGGCTCGGCACCCTCAATCACAGCGAACTCACCACCCGCACGCTCGCCGCGGACGGCGTCCCGTGCGCAGGTTTGGTCATCGGCTCGTGGCCGACCGACCCCGACCTCGCCGCTCTGTGCAATCGCGACGACCTCCCGAGAGTCACGCAGACCCCCGTAGTGGGCACGATTCCGGCAGGCGCGGGGCAGTGGGATCGCCATCGCTTCACCGCGGCCGCACCGAGCTGGTTCACCGCCGGGCTGCCGCGTGGAAACCACCCTTGACCAGCCGATTTGACTTCGTGTTTGTCGGCACGTAACTTTATTCCAGTCAGAGCGACACGGACACCGACTCAGCCGCCCAGCGGCCGGGACACGAGGTAGTACGATGAGCGCCTGACTGACTGCGTGTTCAGAGGAACTCGGTTCGGATTTGCTTCCGGCCGGTTGTCTGAGCTAAGTTGGAACCCTTGCCTCACCGAAACCTCTACGAGAAGTTGTGGGTAGAAGTGTGTGCGTGTGTTCTTTGAGAACTCAATAGTGTGTCGATGAATGTCAGTGCCAATAATTATTATTGGTTCC
>NZ_JBHXRA010000018.1:0-161238 GCF_042717045.1 Nocardia sp. NPDC058633 | reverse complement strand
GGGTACAGCTGAGCGCGGCGACCACCGACCACGTGCCGAAACTCGGTGCGAACGACCTGGCGACACCGGTTCACACGCCACCGCCCGGTGACGGCGCGATCTCCGGCAGCCGCCCGTTCGCCGCGATCAGCTCGGCGGCTCTCGCCCAGATTCTCGATGTGGCACTGAGCAATTCGTGTCGCTACGCGGGCTCCGGCGCGCACACGGTCGTGAGTGTGACGGCCGAGCCGGACGGGGTGACTATCCGGGTCGCCGACGACGGGACAGGCGTGCCGCCGGACGAACTCGACAAGCTCACCGCCCGGTTCTTCCGCGGTACGACCGCGGTGTCCGGCGGAACGGGATTGGGACTGTCGATCGCGCAGGCGTTGGCCAAGGCGCGGGGCGGGGCCCTGACCGTGGAGGCGACGCGGCCGCACGGCCTCGCCGTGGCGGTGCGTGTGCCCGCGGTGACGCGATGAGCGGCGGCTCACCGATGTCGCGTCGCCGGATGCTGGCCTTGGCCGCCCTCGCGTCGGCGGGCATGGTCAGCTGTGGCACGAGCGATCCGGTGACGGTGCGGCTGGCCTCGGGCGAGGACGGTGGCTTCTACTACGCCTTCGCCGGCCTCCTCGCCGCCGCGGCCGCGAACGAGTCCCTACGCATCGAACCGGTGGAAACCGCGGGCTCGCAACAGAATCTGCGGATGGTCGCCGACGGCGAGGTCGACATGGCACTGGCGCTGGCGGATTCGGCGAGCGACTTCGGGGGGCGCGTGGTGGCGCTGGGCCGCGTGTACGAGAACTACCTGCAGCTGGCGGTGCGGACCGACGGCCCGATCGGCGAGGTCGCCGACCTGCGCGGACGCCGGGTAAATCTCGGCGCCGCGGGCTCGGGAGCCGCGGTCACCGGTCGGCGGCTGCTGGCGACGGCCGGTCTCGATCCCGCCGTCGATGTGGTGGTCGAGCATCGTCGCCTGCGCGATGCCGCGCGGTCGCTGACCGACGGCACCATCGACGCGTTGCTCTGGGCCGGTGGGGTGCCGACCGCCGCGCTCACCGTGCCCGACCCGATGCGACTGATCGACCTCGGCGCCTTCGCCGCGCCGATGCGCGAGCGGTACGGCCCCGTCTACGACCGAGTCGCCGTCCCCGCCGATGCCTATCCAGCCGGGCCCGCGATCCACACGATCGGCGTCGCCAACCTGCTACTCGCGGCCGCGACCCTGCCGGACGAGACCGCGGCCACCGTCGTCGACCTGCTGGTTCGGCACGCGGACGCCCTCGTGCCCGCCGAAGCGGCGGGCACCCAGTTCCTCGACAGCCGGTTCCTGATCGGCACCGGAACAGTCCCGCTGCATCCGGGCGCGGTGCAGGCCTACCGGCGCAGGCACGGTTGACCCGACCGCGCGTGTCGCACGGCCCGATCGACCCGCGACCGGGTCGACACCGGCGAAGCGATCGGTTCGACACGTCCGCCGGTGGGCTGCGAGACCGACGAACGCCCCGAATGCGAACAGCTTCGACCTAGACTACTGCCGATCAGCTGGTGGGATTGCGGTGAATCCTCACGTGAAGTGGGCAGATGCGGTCAGGACCAAGGGTGAGTCGATGAATGACAGCAAGACGCTGCGCGCCTGGTGGAGTGACCCGGTCGACTACCGCTGGCTGGTACGCACCCTGGCGGCTCGATCGGCGCTGGCACCGCTGAAGGTACTGATCGGCGTCGCGGGAGCGGCGATCGCGGTGATGGGCGCGGTGATCGCGGGAACCCCGGTGGGGCCGCCCGGCGATCCCGGCATCGCGTCGACGATCGGCGTAGTGGCCGGAACGCTGTGGGCGGCACGCTGGTGGCTACTGCCCTGGCCGAACAAGACCGAGTCGCTGGTGCTGATCGCCTGCGCCGATGTGCTGTTCACGATCGAATTCCTCCAGCTGCCGGACCGGCTCTTCGGGGCGATGGGCACGGTCCTGCTCGTGATCACCGGCAGCTACCTGAGCTTTTTCCACTGCGCGCGAGCCCTGGCAGTGCATTCGGCGTGGTCGCTGCTGTCGGTGGTGGTGTTGTCGGTGCGGATCGCCACCGGCGGCGGCGATGTGCACCTGGCCCTGGCGGTCGCGCTCCTGCTCGTGTCGGTGGTCGGTGCGGTGCCCGCGTTCCAGCTGCTCTATTGGATCCTGCGTACCGAATCCCTGTCGGACCCGCTCACCGAACTGCTCAACCGCCGGGGCCTCGAGAACCAGCTGCCGCAGCTGATGGACCGCACGCCCGCGATCTGTGTCATCTGCTTCGATCTCGACCGGTTCAAGATCGTCAACGACACCTGGGGCCACCGCATCGGCGACCTCGTTCTGGTGCGCACCGCCCGGCGGCTGCACGATGCCGCCGGGACGTCGGCGGTGGTGGCGCGCACGGGCGGGGAGGAGTTCGTGGTGGCCGCCCCGATCGCGGCGGCTTCCGCGCGCGCGGAAGCCGAACGCTTGTGTCAGGTGGTCGCCGAACCGTCGGAGACCACGGTGGTGGTCACCGCGAGCGTCGGCGTGGCCCTCTTCGACGCGACGACCTGTCCGCAGTGTCCGCGCCCGACCCCGGACCGATTGCTGCAATCCGCCGACGCGGCGATGTACCGGGCCAAACAGTCCGGCGGGAACCTGGTGGTGGTCGACGATCTCAGCCCGCCCACGAACCATCACCACCAGACCCGCCGATGACCGCCGTAGCAACCCCCGGCGGGCGGGTGTGATCCCTAAGCCGCGTGGGTGAGCTTCGCGGCGGCCGCGCCGACGGTCGGACCGGCGCTGACCAGCGTGCGCATGAACCGATCCTGTTCCCGCGCACCACGAATCGCGGCACGGTCGAGTCCACCGGGCGACAGCCGGGTGGCCGAGCGCACGAGATTGACGGGAATGCGCACCGCCGGATACCACGGCACGATCACCGTCGGCAGACCGAGCGCGCGCATCGCACGGCGGCCGAGGAAGGTCCCTGCCACCGACATGTGCTGGGCATAGGCGAGCCGGCGGCGGACACCGGGCAGACGGTCGTAGTTCCACGACAGCGGATCACGTGACATCGGGATCGCGAGCTGGGGCGACGACTCGTCCGGATCGGACAGGGCGGACAGCGTGTGCACCATGAGACGCACACCGTCGCGGAAGGTGTGCGGAATCCACTGCTCCTCGACCCCGAGCAGCCAGCCGACGTAGCGGACCACGTGCGCGACGGCGTCGGCCTGCGAGGGGGTGAGCAGCACACCCAACCCCATTCCCCCGATCGCCGGGGCGATGAACGAACCCACCAGCGTCGCGGCCATATCGGTCTGGTTGATGGGCAGTCCCCAGTCGTCGGCCTGCCAGTCCGGCATGGCGGCCACATGGCGACGGACGAACGAGTGGACCAGCCGCACCCGGATGGTGGACCGGTAGCCGAGGCCGAGCGGGGCCAGCCCGTCCTCGGACAGCACATCCATCGCCCATTGCATCGTCTCGGCCCACCGCTGATTGGAGCCCTTCTCCAGCGCGCCCGTCCGCAGCAGCGTCTTGTTGAAGCTGGAGAACTGGTAGCCGCCGATCATGGAGACGTCACGCGCGATGTACATGCCGTCGGATCCGCTGCTGACCAATACCTTGGCCCCCCGCACCAGCTTGTCGTGGTCGACCCACGCCGGCGTGGTCTCGATCGCGGTGAAGAACGCGCGCAACGGTTCCGGCGCCTGCGGCACCGCGGCGATGCCGTGGGTGAGCGCCCGATCGAACAGCGGACGCATCTGCTTCATGCCGGCGCCGACCATCCAGTCGAGCAGCTGGTCCATCGGCTCGTCGCCGACGAGCAGCCCCTCGCCGAGGCGTCGCCACTGGTCCGGGTCGGGGCCACGCACACCCAGCATCGTCGCGAAACCGCCGACGATCGCCGGGACGCCGTGGGGGCGATCGGGGTGACGGGTGGGAACGGTGGTCATCGGCACTCCTCGTTGAGCGACGCAAATTGGATAACGTCTGATATCCAAATTAGATCGCCTGCTAAAGTGCTGTCAATGGCGCGCGCGGAGGTGGTCCGGTCCTACCGGGGGATCAGCGCGGCGAACCGTCGAGACGAACGCCGCGACAAGATCCTCGCCGCGGCCCGTCGGATCTGGGGCGAAGCCGGCCTCACCGAAGTCACGGTGCGCCGCGTGTGCACCGCGTCGGGGTTGACGCCGCGCTACTTCTACGAGCACTTCACCACCAGGGACGCGCTGGTCCTCGCCGTCGCCGAACAGGTGAACGAGGAGCTTTTCACGACCCTGATCGAGGCCAGCCAGGCCGAATCGGGCGGCCTGCAACCCAAACTGCGCCAAGCGTTGACGACCTATCTCGACGCCATCGCCAACGACCCGAGCGTCCACCGCATCCTGACCAGCGACGCGCACAGCGTCGCCGGGCTCGAGGAACTACGCACCCGGGCCGTCGGCATCGTCACCGATCTCGTGGTGCAGTACAGCGCGGAGTTCCTCGACGCCCCCGCAGACCCGGAAATCCGGCGCCAGGAAGCACTGTTCGTCGTCGGCGGGATCAATCAACTGGTGGCGACCTGGCTTCGCGACCCCCGCCGGCCGACTGCCGACGTGGCGAAACTCTGCACCGAGCTCGCCCTCGCTGTGGTCAATCGATCCGCCTGACCGCCCGACCGCGGCACTACTGCCCGTGTAGGAACACCGGAACGGCGAGGTGGCCGTTGGAGATGAAACTGGGAACCGGCGCCAGCTCGGCCGGACTCGCGGCCAAGCGCAGCTGCGGAAATCGGCGGAACAGCGCGGGCAGTGCGACGGCGGCCTCCAGGCGGGCCAACGGTGCGCCGAGACAGTGGTGCGCCCCGTAGCCGAAGGCCAGGTGTTGCTCGCGGGTGGCACGGGCGGGGTCGAACTCGGCGGCGTCGGCGCCGTGCACCTTCGGGTCACGACTGGCACCCGCGTACGAGGCCAAGATCGCCTCACCCTTGCCGATCCGGAACCCGCCCTCGATGTCGATGTCCTCGACGGCGTACCGCAGGGGTAGGTGCGCTACCGGAGCTTGGAAGCGAAGGGTCTCCTCCACCACGTCCGCCCACGACACCCGGCCCTCGGCCACCGCATCACGCTGTTCGGGACGGGTGAGCACAGCGACGATCGCCTGGTCGAGCAGATTGACCGTCGTCTCGTGACCGGCATTGATGACCAGCATCAACGTGTCGACGAGCTCCTTCTCGGTCATCCGGGAGTCGTCGTTCTCGTCCCGCGTGGCGATCAGGACGCTGGTGACGTCGTCACCGGGATGCCGACGACGGTAAGCGACGAGTTCGCTGACCAATCCGTACATTTCGAGGTAGTTGGCCTGTGCCTGCTCGGCGGTGAACGAGCCGTCGAAGAATCCGTCGACGCACTTGTGCATGGCCGGACCCAATCCATCGGGCACACCCAACAGTTCGGTGATGACCCGGATCGGTACCGGGTAGGCGAATCCGGCGCGCAGATCCACCGACTCGCCGGCCGGTGCGGCGGCCAACTCGTCGAGCAGGCCCTCGGTGATCTCGACGATCCGTGACCGCATCGCGGTGGTGCGACGATGCGTGAAGGCCGGCGACACCAGCCTGCGCAGCCGACGGTGATCGGGACCGTAGGCGGTGAACATACTGTCCACAGCCACCCAGGGCAGCAGCGGCCACGCCTCGGTGATCTCGCCGTTGACGAACGCCGCCCAGTGCCGGCGAGGGTCCTTCGACACCCGAGGGTCGGCGAGCAGGCTCCGGAGCACCGCCTGATCGGTCACCGACCAGGCGGGCACGCCACCGGGCAATTCGACCAGGGTCACCGACCCGCGCTGCTGAATGCGTGCCGACTCACCTTGGATGTCGGCACCGGTCGAATCCAGCACGATCGGTTCCATGACATTCTCCTTCTACCGGACGTGCGGCGCCGTAATCAGCGGTGCCGCAGCACGTTTCGCTCTCCGTTGCGAACCTACCGCGCAGACGACCCGCCCCGAGGTCGAACAGCGGCACACCGGTGGCGTCGTGCACGCAAAGACCGGGCCGCCGAGCGATCCGGCAGCGCCTACGGGACCAGAACCATTTCCGGGTGCAGCAAGGTGGCCGGTATCCGGGTGAGCTCGTCGTACCGACCCAGCGCCGTATCGAAGAAGCCGCGCAGGTAGTCCCGTTGCACATCGAGCGACTTGCGCGGATCGATCGTGCCGACCATCTGTGCCGCGACAGCGGCGGGGACGAGGCCCGCGGCGACGAGTGCGGCGGCGATCAGCGGGCTGTCGCAGAACGACTGATGGTGCGCCCCGTTGAGCCGAAAGTTCAGTGTCGGCCCGTTGTCGTTGGCCCAGAACTGTTTCCAACTGGGCACGTCGTCACGTTCGTGACCCTCGCGATTGATGAGCATGAAGGGGCGGTCCAGCCCGTCGGAAACGACCGAGCCCCAGAGGCGGCCGTCGAGATCAGCTGCCGCGGCGATTCGGCGGTCGTCGTGCATCGCTTGGGCCGCCGTGGCACCGCCCAGCGAGTGTCCGAACATCCCGACCTTCGACATGTCGAGCACTCGGTCGAGGTTCGCGGGCAGCGGGCGCTGGTCGGCATCCGGATTGCTCCCCGCGGTGATGTCGGCGAGCTTGTCGAGCACGAACCGGGTGTCGGCGACCCGCGTCGCCAACGCGGCAGTGCCCTGAGCCTCGAGCTCACCGGGATCGGTTGTCGGCGGCAGGACGCTGCGTTCGATCCGCCCGTCGGGAAATTCGACCGCTGACGATTCGTGGGTGTGGCTCAGCGTGACCACGACGAAACCGTGGCTGGCCAGGTCTTCGACGTGCGCTGTGCTCAGCTCACGTGGCATGCCCTTACCCGGCGAGAACACAACGATCGGGCGGGGGCCGCCAGATGCCTGCGCGGGCGCACCGAGGTGGCCGTGGCTGGGCGCGAACGTCATTCGATCGATGGTCGACGCGCCGAGCTGAGCGAGACTGTTGGCGTAGATGCGGACGAGGCGGGGAGAGAGCCAGGGCCGAGCAGGTGCTCCCGCTACGTCGGCGGCGGGATACCAGATGCTGACCATCAACTCACGCGGCACGGCCGGTTCGTACGGATCGCGCCGTGAGGTGTCGACCATATGCAGATCAACCACGCCGACAGCCTCGGCGCCGGAGGGCTCCGGCAAGGCGATGAGCACCGAGTCCTGTTGCGGCAACTTCGGTTCGGCGTGCGCCACGCCGTCGACCGTGGTCAACGCCAGCAAGGCGAGAACCGAAATATATCGAAACACCTTCGTCCGCAAGACTTTCACTCCCCCAACGTCGACATCGCTTGCCTTCCGCCGAGCCAGCTTAGCCCGAGTTTCCCGACGCGGCCCCGGGTCATCCGACAGCCGCGAGACCGCCGATCATCCCTCTTTGACCAGATCCGGTTTCTCCTCCATGACCGCTTCACCGCGCGCGACCATGCCTGCTTCGTCCGACAGTGTCAGGTGCGGGATGAACAACGCGAGTACGAAGGCGAGCACCGCGCCCGGGATCAGGTACCAGAACCCGGGGACCAGCGCGTCGACGTAGGCGCCCACGATCGCGTCGTGCAGCTTGTCCGGCAGGTCCTTCACCACCGAGGGGATCAGCGCGCTCGGGTCGACGTTCGCCGCCATCGCCTCCTGCCAGTTCGCCTGGAAGGCGCCGGTGAGGTTCTCGGTCAACCTGCTGGTGAAGATGGAACCGAAGATCGCGATGCCCAGCGCGCCGCCCATCTCGCGGAAGTAATTGTTCGCGCTGGTCGCCGTGCCGATCTGATCGGGTGACACCGCGTTCTGCACCACGAGCACGATGATCTGCATGATCAGGCCGAGGCCGGCGCCCATCCCGAACAGCATCGCCGAGACCAACCACATCGAGGTGTTGGCGTCCAGGCGGGTCAGCCACAGCATGTCGATGCCGATGAGCGCGGCGCCGATCGGCGGATACACCCGGTAGCGACCGGTTTTGGTGATCACGTTCATCGAGGTGATCAGCGTGAGCATCAGGCCGATCATCATCGGGATCAGCAGCAGGCCCGAGACCGAGGCGGAGGTACCGCTGGCCATCTGCAGGTAGGTCGGGATGAAGCCGATCGCCGCGAACATCACCAGTCCGACGAGGAATCCGATCGCCGAGGTCAGCACGAAGGTGCGATTGCGGAACAGCCACAGCGGCAGCATCGGCTCGGCGGCCCGCGACTCGACGAACACGAAAGCCGCGACCACGACGACGAATGCGACGATCATCGACACCATCACCATCGAACCCCACTCGTACTGCTTGCCGCCCCAATCGGTGATCAGGATCAGCAGTGTGGTCGCGGTCGACATGAGCACGATGCCGAGGTAATCGGGCCGGAACTTGGGCCGATGGCTGGGCAGGTCGAGGTAGCGGAAGGCGATGAACAGGGCGGCGACGCCGATCGGCACATTGATCCAGAAGCACCAGCGCCAGTCGAGGTGGTCGGCGAACAGACCGCCGAGCAGCGGCCCGGCGACCGAGGTGATACCGAAGACAGCGCCCATCGGTGCCATGTACTTGCCGCGATCCTTCGCGGGCACCACATCGGCGATGATGGCCTGCGCCAGGATCATCAGACCACCGCCACCGACGCCCTGCAGGCCGCGGAAGGCGATGAACTCCCAGAACCCGGTCGACGCGGCGGCGCCGATCGACGCGGCGGTGAAGACGGTGATCGCGAACAGGAACAGCCGGCGCCTGCCGAACATGTCGCCGAGTTTTCCGTAGATCGGCATCACGATGGTGGTGGCGAGCAGGTACGAGGTGGCGGTCCAGGCCATGTGGGAGACCCCGCCGAGTTCACCGACGATGGTCGGCATCGCGGTGCCCACGATCATCTGATCGAGGCTGGCCAGGAACATGCCCGCGATGAGAGCGGAGAAGATCAGCCAGATCCGCTTCTGGGTCAAGACGATCGGGGTGGGCGGCGAATCGGCCGTAGTGGTCATCGGAGCGTCTCCCCTGTGCTGTCGTCCGGCCGATCGAACAGCCGGGCGGCCATGGCGCAGTGCTCGTGCAGCGCTGCCGTCATCGACCCGTTCGGGTCCGCGGCCAGCGACATCGCCGCCCGCGTCGTGATGGTCGTCATGATTCCCGCGGTGAGCGAGGCGAGTTCGGGCGCGACGTCGGCGCCGAGCCTGGCCGAGAGGAGTTCGGCGGTGGCCGCCTCCATCCGAGCGCCGGAGGCGATGAAGGCGGCGAGCACCCTGGGCTCGGCCGTGACGAGCTCGGTGATCAGCGAGATACCCTCGCGCACTTCGCTTTCCGCCTGGAACCCGGCGGCGTGCAGCCAGGTGAGATCTTCGATGAGCACGCCGGTCGGACCGCCTTCGATGAACTGCTGCCGGGCTTCGGGTGTGCCTATTTCCCCGATCGGGCCGACGACCGCGTCGAGCTTGGTGTCGTAATAGTTGAAGAAGGTGCGCGAGGAGACGCCCACCGCCTTGGCGATGTCGTCGACATTGGTCGCGTCCAGCCCGTGCTCTACCGCCAGCCGCCGTGCGGCGAGGCACAGGTCGAGCAGGGTCCGTTGCTTCTTCTGCTCACGCAGACCACCCGAGGCCTGCGCGGCCGGTTCCTGAGTCACGCCAACAAATTAGCACAAACTGCAATATTTCAGAAACTGCAAATCGTCGTCGGCGGTGGGTCGCTGCCGACGGACGACACGACGCCTACGGCAGTGGCAGGCAGGAGCTTCCGGTATCCAGCCCCCGCCCGACGACGTCGACGGTGATGTACTGCGCGGAGGTGTACTCCCCCGGCTCGAACTGCTGGGCGATGAGGTTCTGGCGACCGGTGTACTTCGGCGTCCAGGCGAAGGTCGCCGTGCCGCTCTCCGGATGATAGACAGCGACCCCGAGCCGCTCACCGTTGCCCGGGACCGGACCACCGCTGATGCCGATGGTCACCTCACCGGCCTCGGAAACCGGTGCGTCGACAGCGACCGTCACCGTATAGGTGCATCCGCCGCGAAGGCCCTCACTCGACTGCTCCACGCTCACTCCGGTCACCGCCGCGGTCGCATTCGGCACGCCCATGATCATGGTCGGCACGGCACCGAGAACAACGGCCATGCCGAAACGTCGAGTACGGACATTCATGGGGTTCCCCCTCGTTCGACTGATATCGCTGATCGCGGTCGACACATCTTCGCGTTCTCGACGATACCGCCGACCGGCCGGCTCGACGCCGGGATCGCATGTCAGTGAGCGGTTCGCAGCACCGCCTCTGCGGCGACGGTCGTCGGAGCCTGGGCGCCGTCGAGCAAGTCGCGAAAACTCGCCCGTGTTCGGCGAGCCAGTCGTTGCTCGTCGCGAAGACCCGCTCTGCGGGCCACCTCAGCGAGCTGTACCGCGGGCCGCAACAGCGTCGGTAGATATTTCAATGTCGTATTCGGCAATCCGAGGCTGTCGGCCACGTCCTCGCCCGCCCACCTCCGGGTCAGCGCGTACAGCGTCGCGATCAGCGGGCCGGTGCCGAGTCCGAGCACGGATTTCGGCAGCACAGTCGCCGGGTCGAAGCCGTTCTCGATCAGCGCTCTGACCAACCGTCGTGAATCCTCGTCGGCCGGGGTATCGGTGAGGTCTTTGATCGCGATGATCTCCCTGGCGCGCGCGGCGCTGTCGGGGAGCATGTCGCCGGGTACGCCGAGCAGGTGGCCGACATAGCGCCACATATGTTGGATGTCGTCGAGGTCGCGATCGGTGAAGTGCAACCCCGCGTCGCGCATCGCCGCCAAGGGGATTGTCGAGAACTCCCCCGATACCCCGTACGCGGTATCGGTGAGGTTGATCGGCGTACCCCACGCCTGGTGATTCCATTCGCCCGATCGGAGTATGCGCTGACGGACACCGGCATGCATGAGTCGGACGCGCACGGTTTCCCGGAAGCCCGCGCCATTTCGTCGCAGTGCCCCGGGCGAGGTCGCCGCGAGAAACCACCGCCCGGTCTCCTGCATTCGTCGACGCGACCGGTAACTCAATTCGCCGGTGAAGGTCAGTGGCTTGACCCCCGCTCCCGACTGATATCCGGCCGCGAGCGCCGCGCAATTGAAGCTGAGGCCGATCCACAGGATCCCGTTGCGCCACAACGCGGTCGAGCCCCGATCCAGCGCACTGTGATCCAGCCAATCAGGCAGGTCGGCGATCGGCTCGAGCATTGCCGCGAGGCTGTCCGGCACACCTGTTTCGCCGTCGAGCCACGCGTTGACCGCACGAAACGAGTGCCCCGGAGTGGTGGCGAACGAAGCAACTATCGCGTCGGCCGGCGAGTCGGATTCCTCGAGCCCCTGCTCCACACGCCGCACGAGCCGGGGATCGAAACGGGCGTGCGCGAGATTCCGGTTCAGAAAGCGCGTGGTCGTCATGAATCGACGTTAACAGGGGGTTGGACACGTTGTCCAACCTCAATTCTCGGGGTGCAGACTGTGCCAGATAATCATTGTCAGCGCTCGATTCAGGCGTGCGCGTTCCTTTTCCGTGCTCCCCCCGATCACCCGGTAGCAAGTACGCTCCACCATCCAGACCAGCGCGGCGGCGGTCTCCTCGGCCGGGACCTCCCCGCGGACGGTGCCGCGTTGTTGAGCGGCCACGATCGTTCGAGCCGACTCCTCGATGAACAAGCCCAGGTTGGCCTCCATCCGCTGGGCCACCTGCGCATCGGTGCCCGACGCGTCGACCACCGCGGTGATCAACGGATACTCGCGTGCGTAGATCTCGACGAAATCGGCGAGGGCGGCCTCCAACGCGCCGCGATCTCCGGCAGCCCGCCACACCGCCGCGACACTGCCGGCCAACTCCGCGCGAACGTGATCGACGAGGCGCAGCACGAACGCCGAGCGATCCGGAAAATACAGATAGAACGTCGCCCGCCCGATCGCCGCCGTTCGGACGATCCGCGAAACACTCAGATCGGCGAAAAGCGCACCGCCTGCACAGAGATCCGACACAGCCGCGATCAGCCGACGTTCGACTTCCGGTCGCCGTTCGTCGCGAGAGGCACTGCCTGAAATTTCCGTCACGAGCTGGAACGTAGCGTGCGCGGGCCCGCCCGTTCGCGGCGGCGCCCCGGCAAGGAATGCGGGGGCGCGTCCACTGCCACGAACACGCCGACCGGATCCGAAACCCTGTCGCATTGTCGGCAGGGTTCCGGATTCCGGCGACTGCTCGCTAGCCCTGGATCGCCCGCGCGATCAGGTCGCCGACCGCACCGGGATTCGACACGGCGACCGCGTGTGACGCGGTGACCTCGACGGTGTGCGCACCAGCGCGTTCGGCCATGAATCGCTGCGCCTCGATGGGGATGTTCTTGTCATCGGTGGTGAGCAGGGCGAAGACCGGGACCGCCCGCCATGCCGTCGCGGCGGCCGGTTCCTGGAGCGCGGGAAGCGCGACCGGACGCTGGGTGATCGCCATCGCCTCGGCCACCGCGGCGGATACGTCGGCGGCGAACTGCTGATGGAACTCCTCCTGCCGGATGTAGAGCTCGGTGCCTTCGCCACCGTCGGCCAGCGGGTAGGCCGCCGCACGCGTAGCCGGTCCCAGTGTGGAGCCGGGGAACTTGTCGGTCAGTTGCAGTGCGCTCTCCCCCGCATCGGGTATGAACGCGGCGATGTAGACCAGTGCCCGCACGGCGGTTTTCCCGGCGGCGGCCACGGTGATGACGCTGCCACCGTAGGAATGGCCGACCAGGACGCACGGTCGGTTCACATCGTCGATGACCGAGGCGATGTAGGCGGCATCGCTGTCGAGACCGCGCAGTGGGTTGGCGGCCGCGACAACGGAATGTCCCTGTCCGCGCAACAGTTCGATGACACCGTTCCAGCTGGCGGAATCGGCGAACGCGCCGTGTACCAGCACGATGGTGGGGGTCGTTTGATCAGTGCTCACGACGGGAGTCGCTCCGAATCTGTAGATGGGCAGGCGAATACGCGGTTTCTGTCACGCGGTTTCGAACGCGGCGCGCAGGACCGCGACGGCCTGTGCGACCGCCGCTACGGCGGCATGGGTGTCGTGCATCGAGTTGACCATCACGAAGTCGTGGATGATCGCCCCGTAACGCACCTGGGTCACCGGAACGCCCGCGGTGCGCAGCTTTCCGGCGAAGGCCTCGCCTTCATCGCGCAGCACATCGGCTTCGCCGGTGATCACCAGCGCGGGCGGCAGCCCGGCCAGCTGTTCGGTGCTCGCCCGCAACGGCGACGCGGTGATCTGGGCGCGATCCGCGTCGCTGGTGGTGTATTGATCCCAGAACCACTTCATGCCTTCGCGGGTGAGGAAGTACCCCTCCGCGAACTCCTGGTAGGAACCGGTGTCGAAGTTGGCGTCGGTGACCGGGTAGAACAGCACCTGCTGCACGAAGGAGACGTCGCCGCGTTCCTTGGCCATCAGGGTCAGCGCGATGGCCATGTTGCCGCCGACCGAATCACCCGCGATCGCGATGCGGCTCTGGTCGAGATTCTTCTCGGCGCCATGGGCGGCAACCCATGTCGCGACGGCATAGGACTGCTCGTTGGCCACCGGATACCGCACCTCGGGAGAGCGGTCGTACTCGGGGAACACCACGGCCGCGTGGACGCCGACAGCGAGATCGCGCACCAGCCGGTCGTGGGTGTGCGCGTCACCGAATACCCAGCCGGCGCCGTGGGTGTAGACGATGACGGGCAGCGTTTCGGTCGCGCCCTTCGGCTTGACGATCCGTACCCGCACCGAGCCGGTCGGGCCGCCTTCGACGGTGATCCACTCCTCGTCGATCTCGGGCTTGGAGATCGGTGAATCCTGGACCGAATCCACCGCCTTGCGCCCTTCTTCCGGGGGCAGCTGGTAAAGGAACGGCGGCTGCGAGGTCGCGTCGACGAATTCTTGTGCTGCCTGCTCGAGCGGGAGACCCAGCGGGTTGCCTGACATGATGACACCCTTTCTTGTAGTGGTGAACGGTGTTGCTGGTCAGTCCAATTCGGCGATCGCGTCGGTGATCACCTTCGCGACCTGCTCGGGGTGGGTCTGCATCACCAGGTGCGGTGCGTCGATCTCGATCACCGAGCGCAGCCCGGCTCGCTTGTATCCGAAGCGTTCGACCTCCGGATTGATCGTGTGGTCGGCGCTGGACACGATTCCCCAGCCCGGCTTCGTCTTCCACGCGGCGGCTGTCGCCGCCTCGCCGAAGGCGATCGCCGAGAGCGGACGCTGGGAGACCGCGAGAACCCGCGCTTTCGCGGTATCGAGACCGGCGGCGAACACCGCGGGAAACGCCTCGATGTCGACCGAAACATCGGTGCCCGGTGCGTCGGCGTCGGTCGGGTACGGCGCGTAGACCAGATTCGCCGCCAGTTCGGAATCCGGGAAGCCGCCTTGTAGTTGGCCGAGGCTTTCCCCCTCGTCCAGCGCGTATCCGGAGACGTAGACGAGGCCGACGACGTTGTCCGCGACGCCGGCGACGGTGATGACCGCACCGCCGTAGGAGTGTCCGGCCAGGAGCACCGGGCCCTCGATCTGCTCGACGAAGGACGTGATGTAGGCCGCGTCGGCGGACAGGCTCCGATTGAAGACCGGCGGCGCGAGCACCCGGTAGCCGTCGGCGAGCAGCCGTTCGGTGACCGGAGCCCAACTGGATGCATCGGCGAAGGCGCCGTGCACGAGAACAATGGTCGGAGATGACATCGGGTGATCGCTCCAATGCTGGACTTGCGAGAGGTGTGCGGGTCCATCCCGTCGGGGCGGTTGCTGGACCCCGTTCAGTCTTTCCCGATCGACCCGTCGCGCGCCCCCCTCTACGGGCCGCAAAAGCCTCCGATCAGGACACGGCCCTCGTGTCCGCGACCTCCATGATGCGGGTGGATCGGAACCGTTGCTGGTATTTGCTGGGCGAAATTCCGAGTCGAGCGACGAACGCGCGCCGCAACGCTTCGCTGCTGCCGTACCCGGCGGCCATCGCCGCCTCGGTGACGCTGCATCCGGTGTGCAGTTTGTCCCTGGCCATCCCGAAACGGATGAACGCGACGTATTCGGCGGGCGAGCGTTCGAGTTCGGTGCGAAACAGCCGGGTCAGGTGCCGCACGCTGACCTTGGCGTGGGCCGCCAGACTCTGCACGGTGTGCGGAAAGGCCGGATCCGCGCAGATCCGGTCGACCACACCGCGCAGCAGGGGGCTGCGTGGGGCAGGCCCGCTCAGTGACGCCGAGAACTGCGACTGCCCGCCCGCGCGTTGCATGTACACCACCAGCGACTGCGCCACCCGGCGGGCGAGATCGGCACCGTGGTCCTCCTCGACCAGCGCGAGCGCGAGATCCACCCCGGCCGCGACGCCCGCCGAGCTGTACAGGTTGCCGTCGCGAACGAAGATCGCATCGGGATCGACCGCGATCGACGGGAATCGACGGGCCAGATCGGCCGTGAACTTCCAGTGGGTGGTCGCGCGCCTGCCGTCGAGTAGGCCGAGGGCGGCCAGCACATACGCCCCGCTACAGATCGACGCCACGCGCCGGGCGTTGCCGATCAGGTGCCGGGTCGCTGCCAGCAGTTCGGGAGTGACGAACTTCTCGGGCGGCAGTTCGCTGCCAGGAATGACGACCGTGTCGAACCGGCCCGCGTCGGCCGCGGCACAGCTGACCTGGACGCGCGCGCCGATCGAGGTCAACGCATCGCTGCCGTCGGCCGATATCAGGACTACTTCATATCGGGCCACGGACTGATTCGCTTCGACGAACACCTCCGCGGGGCCGACGAAGTCCAGCATCTTCACGCCGTCGAACACCAGAACGCCCACCCGTCTGCCGGGGCCTGCGGCGAATATTGGGGACATGGCAACTATTATTATGGAATGACGCCTCCAGAACAAACGGGGGCATGGAATCCCCCGCTGGATTGGTACGGTGAGCGCATGGGACGGCCGAGAAAGTTCGACGAAGCGGGCCTCCTCGCCGCCGCCACCGAGCTGTTCTGGTCCAAGGGCTTCGACAGTGCGTCGGTCGAGGACCTGTCCCGCGCGACCGGTGTCGGCAACGGCAGCATCTACGCTGCGTACGGCAACAAGCGCGGGCTGTTCCTCGCGGCATTCGAACGCTACTGCGAGGGCCGCGCCCAGTTCGTTCGCGATGTCGTGCTGTCGGCCCCCGGCTCGGCGCGGGCTGCTGTGCGTGCTCTGTTCCAAGCCGTCATCGACGACTGCGCCGCACACCGGGATCGGCGCGGCTGTCTGATGATCAACAGCATCGCCGAGCTCGGTACGCGAATACCGGAGGTCGCCACCATCAGTACCCGCACCACCGCCGCGATGGAGCAGAGCGTGGCCGAACGGCTCCGGGTCGCCGCGGCTCGCGCGGGCGACGATATCGACGACTCCGAACTCTGCGCACTCAGCGCCAACATCGTTCTGGTCTCCCAAGGCCTGATCCAGTTGAGCCGCTTGGGAGTTCCGTCGCGGCGACTACAGGAGATCGCCGGCGTCTCCAGCGCGGCCCTTCCGGCCGACTGGGCCGACCACGTCCTCGCCTGACCCGGACTGCACTCCTTACTGCTCGGTTCTCACCGATCTCGACATCCACAACAGGGAAGAGAGTGATGAGCATGCGGTGCGTGGTATTCGGGGCGACCGGCTACATCGGCGGACGTTTGGTGCCCGAGCTGCTTCAGGCCGGTCATCAGGTCCGAGTGGTGGCCAGGACGCCGGAGAAACTGTCGGAGGTCCCCTGGCGGGATCAGGTCGAGATCGTCCGTGGCGATGTCACCGACGACGACCGGGTGCGCGCGGCCGTCGCCGGCCAAGAGGTCGTCTACTACCTGGTGCACTCGTTGACCCGAGGCGACTTCTCCGACACCGACCGGCAGGCAGCGGAGATCGTCGCGGCCGCCGCGGACTCGGCCGACGTCGGACGCATCATCTACCTCGGCGGCATCGTCCCCGAGCACGCGCAGCTTTCGCGCCATCTCGCCTCCCGCGCCGAGGTAGGCGAGATCTTCCGGGAATCCGGCGTCCCCACGGCGGAACTGCGCGCCGCGGTGATCATCGGATCCGGCTCGGCCAGTTTCGAGATGCTGCGCTACCTGTCCGAACGCCTGCCCGCGATGATCACTCCGCGATGGGTGCACAACCGAGTTCAGCCCATCGCCGTCCGAGATGTCCTGTACTATCTCGTGCACGCCGCGGAACTGCCCGCTGACGTCAACCGCTCGTTCGATATCGGCGGGCCCGACGTGCTCACCTACTTGGCCATGATGCGCAGATACGCCGTCGTGGCCGGGCTGACTCGGCGACTGGTGCTCCCGGTGCCGGTCCTCACGCCATGGCTGTCGGCGCAATGGGTCAACCTGGTGACGCCGGTGCCTCGCGCTCTGGCCATCCCGCTCATCGAATCCCTCGTCCACGAAGTCGTGTGCGCCGAGCACGACATCGCCGACTACATTCCCGATCCCGCCGAAGGTCTCACGCCCTACGAACGTGCCGTGGAGTTGGCGCTCACTCGAATTCGCAACGCCGAGGTGCCTACCCGCTGGTCCGATGCCAGCACCTTCGGCGCGCCGTCGGATCCCCTGCCCACCGACCCGGCCTGGTCCGGCGGCTCCCTCTACGAGGATCTGCGCGAGCAGCACACCAGCGCCGACCCCGACGTCCTCTGGGCGGTGATCGAAGCTATCGGCGGCGAGAACGGCTGGTACTCGTTCCCGCTCGCCTGGTCGTTGCGCGGCTGGATCGACCGGGTCACCGGCGGGGTCGGTTTGCGCCGTGGCCGCAAGAACCCGCGCTACCTACATCTGGGCGAAGCCCTGGACTGGTGGCGCGTCGAACACATCGACCGGCCCCACCTGCTGCGACTGCGCGCCGAAATGCAGGTCCCCGGACTGGCCTGGCTCGAACTGAGCGTCGAGCCCGACCCGAACGGGGGCTCTCGCTACCGGCAGCGGGCCGTCTTCCAGCCGCACGGACTCGCCGGGCATCTCTACTGGAAGGCGATCTCACCGTTTCACAACGTCGTATTCGGCGGCATGGTCCGCAACATCACCGGGACCGCCGAACGCACCCCCACCGAGGGCACGGCGTCACCGGGCTGACGATCGACCCGCTACCGCCGTGGTCGCACCGATCACGCCGGTCCTTCGGCCGAGGTCAGCGTGCGCACGCGGCTGCCCCGGCGCGCCCACAACGCGCGAGCCAACGCCGAACCGGCCACCCGGGCGCGACGCGCGTTGCCCACGGTGGCACGCGCGGTGAACACCGCGAAATCGGTCTCCTCGATACGGTCGAGGATTTCGGAGTACAGCACGGCCGCCGTGGCCACGCAGGGCCGCGAAACCGGGTGTAGCAGCGCGAGTCCGGCGTCGGCGTATCGGTACCAGCCACGGGCGACCTCGTGCTGAGCGGCCAGCGCCGATCGCACCTCGGCGTCGGTGCGGCGATTGTCACGGCACCACTGCAACCGGGCGCGGTCGACCCCGAAAGCCGCCAGTTCGTCAGCAGGCAGGTACACCCGGCCGCGATCGAGATCCTCGGCGATGTCGCGGAGAAAGTTGGTGAGCTGGAACGCCTTTCCCAACGCCGCCGCGTAGGGAGCCGCGTCGGCTTGCGCACCGACAGTGCCGAGGACGGGCAGCACCTGCAGGCCGATCACCGCTGCCGAACCGTGCACATAGCGATCCAGCGCGGCCCGGTCGGGGTAGTCGGTCACTGTCAGATCCATGCGCATCGAGTCGAGGAATTCGTCGAACAAGACGTGGTCGATCCGGTATCTGGCGGCGGTATCGGCGAGCGCGGCGAAGATCGGGTCGGCACAGGGTGCACCGGAAAGACTGTCGCGCAGATCTTTCGCCACCGCGTCCAACCGGGCCGCGCGAGTACCTGCGGCATCGTCGAACGGTGGTTCGTCGACGATGTCGTCTGCCCACCTGGCGAATCCGTACAGCGCGTGGATCGCCGGCCGTTGGGCGGGTGCCAGCAGCCGAGTGGCGAGGAAGAAGGTCCGCCCGTGCCGGGCGTTGAGTTCGCGGCATCTGAGGTAGGCCTCGCGCAGCTCCGCGGCGCGGATGCCCGCGGCGTCGAGTTCAGTGCGGATCATCGTCGATCACCCCTGGTCGCGGGCGCGGCCGAAGACCGCGAGGTGGACACCGTGCCGGTGACCCGGTCGGCGGCGAGACGGCCCGACAGCAACGCCGTCGGCACACCGACCCCGGGTACCGTGCCGCAGCCGGCCAGCACCGCGTTGGTGGTGCCGCGCGGCAGGTTCGCGGGGCGAAAGGGGCCGGTTTGCGCGAAGTTGTGCGCGAGCGAGAAGGGCGTACCGGCCAGCAGGCCCTGCCGTTCCCAATCGGCGGGGGTGTCCAGATGCACGACCTCGGAGTCACGGACGAAGCCGGGGACCAACCGGTCCTCGACGATCGCGGCGAGTTCCTCGCCGTAGGCGGTGGCGCGGCGATCCCAGTCGCGCTCGCCGCTGCGGTACAGGTTGGGTACCGGAGCAAGGACGGTGAACAGATCGCGCCCGTCCGGGGCGAGAGCGGGATCGGTGGCGGTAGGGCGGGTCACCAGCAGCGACGGGTCCGTCATCAATGTTCCCGCACCGATCAGTTCGTCGAAGGTTTGCTGCCATGCGCCGCCGAAGACCAAGTTGTGATGTGCGGTCGGCACCGTGGCGGGAAGGCCGAGGTGCATGACCACCGCCGAAGGTGCCGGGCGCCAGCTGATCGGGCGGCGCGGGCTGCGATCGAGCAAGTCGTAGGCGGTTGGCAGCTCGGTCGCCAGAACAACGGCGTCGCAAGGGATCCGACGTCCGCGCTCGGTGAACGCCGCGGTGATCCGGGAACCGTTTCGTTCCAGGGCGTCGACTGTCTCGCCGTAACAGAACGTCACACCGGCGTCGACGGCGGCGGCGGCCAGGGCGTCCGGCAGTGCGCGCATGCCACCGCGGGGAAAGTAGACCCCGCCCACGGTGTCCATGTAGGAGATCACCGCGTACAGCGCCAGTGCCCGCTGTGGCGATACCCCGGCGTAGAGGGATTGGAAGGTGAAGACCCGGCGCAGCCGCTCATCGGTCAGGAACGACCCGACCGCCCGGTCGAGGCGCCGGAATCCGCCAAGGGCGATCAGCCTCGCGAAGGACGGTGTCAGCAGCGACAATGGCGAATCGACGTTCGCGGCGATGAACCGATCGAATTCGACGCGGTACAGCTCGCTCAACCACGCGCGCAGCCGGCGGTAGCCCTCGACTTCCTTGGGCCCGGCGAAGGCCAGAACCGATTCCTCCATCGCCGCGGCGTCGCTGTGGATGTCCAACCCGCTGCCGTCGGCGAAGTGCGCGCGGTAGGCGGGAACTACCGGCAGCAAGTCCAACCGGGACTCGAGACTTTCGCCGACCGCGCCCAGGGTGTCGGCCACGATGTCGGGCATGGTGAGTACCGACGGTCCGGTGTCGAGTTGGTAGCCGTCGACGTCGCGCCGTCCGGCCCGTCCCCCGGGCACCGTGTCACGCTCCACCACTGTGACCGCGCGACCCCGCCCCGCCAGGTGTAGCGCGGCGGCCAGACCTGCCAAACCGGCCCCGACAACGACCACCTCATCGGTTTTCCCCGATACGGTTCGCATAGCTTTCCTCTCCATCAAACTGATCGGTGGTTACGGCAGCAGGCCGATCAGTGCGTGCGGTGGGTGCACAGCAGGGCCATCCGGTGCAGCGAGTCGACCACCGATGGTTCGAGATCAACGCCGTCGAGGACCCGACGCGCGTGTGCGACGCGGTCGTCGATCATCTGCTCGGCGCACTGTGCCGCGCCGCTGTCGGTGATCACGGCTTGCGCGAGCGCTACGCCGCGTTCATCGATCGACGCTTCTTTCCAGAGATCGCGGAGTCGGGTGCGCTCCGATGGCGTGGCGAGCTGATCGGCCAGCGCGATCACGGTGGTGGCCTTGCGTTCTCGGACATCGTCGCCGGTGGGTTTGCCGGTGGCCGAGGGGTCGCCGAAGATGCCGAGCAAGTCGTCACGGAGCTGGAACGCTTCCCCGATCGCTTCGCCGTATTCACCGAGAACGCCCATCACCGTCTCGTCGCAGTCGGCCATCGCGGCACCCAGTTCGAGCGGGCGGCGCACCGTGTAGTTGCCGGACTTGCGTCGGGCGATGTCCATCACCGCGCCCACAGTCGGCACACGGTTGGCGTCGTTGGTCAGGTCCGCGAGCTGTCCCACGGCCAGTTCGCTGCGCATCGAGTCGTAGCGCGGCCATGCCCGATCCAGCGCGGCGGCGGCGACGCCGCTCTCACGCAACATGCGCTCGGCCCACACCAGATACAGATCGGCGAGCAGGATCGCCGCGGATTCACCGAATCGGTCCGACGACCCCGACAACCCCTGGCTGCTGTGCCATCCGGCGAGTCGCCGATGGGCGGACTGAGCTCCCCGCCTGACCGGGGACTCGTCCATCACGTCGTCTTGCACGAGCGCGAACGCGTGCAGCAGCTCGGCGCTGGCCGCGGCGCGCAGCGCGGGTTCGGATTCCCCGACGCCGCCGCACAACCAGCCCAGATAGACGTACACCGAGCGCACGCACTTGCCGCCCGCGGCGAAGTCGATCATCAGTTGGCCGGGAAGCGAGAACCCCGCTGGGTCCAGTTCTGCCCGACAGCGCGCCCGGACGAACTCGTCGACGTGACTGCGTACCGAGCATTGCGTCCGCGCAAGCCAATCCTCGAACCGCGCGGAACCGTTCCCATCGTTCGGGGGTTCGTCGGGCCGGAGCGAGAGTGCTACTCGTTCTGCATCCACCTCTTGATTGTGACACCGTTCGGGCCAAATTGCATCGTTTGTGCATCGTTTTGCCGCGCGCGGCAGAAACGACACCCCAACAGAGCCGGATGGCAGCCGTTGATTTCTCGTCGGATCGACCGCCCGTCGGAGGGAGAGTGGCCGGGCCGCGCGGGCCCGGCCACCGGGACAGAAGGGGTCGTTCTCAGCTCGATGGAAGAGTTCTCGAGGATCGGTCGATTCCCATCACCTCACTTTCGGCACCTGCCGCGAAGCGGATGCGTCGGTTCAGGCATTGATCACTTGCGGTTCGTGATCTCGCGCGATCTCGATCTTGCGAGGTTTGGCTTTCTCGGCCACCGGGATCGACAGGCGCAGCACCCCGTTGCGGTAGTCGGCGCGGATGCGGTCGGTATCGAGGCTCTCACCGAGGAACAACTGACGGCTGAACACCCCGCGCGGGCGCTCCGCGGCGATCATCGCGCGATCGGCGTCGAGGCCGGGGCGCGACGCGCGGACGGTTACCACATTGCGTTCGACGTCCAGGTCCAGCGACTCCGGGTCGATCCCGGGCAGGTCGAACTCGACGACGAACTCGTCACCGTCGCGCCAGGCGTCCATCGGCATCGCCGTGGGCTGTGCTGCCGTGCCGAACATCTGCTGGGTCCACCGGTCCAGATCGCGGAAAGGATCGGTGCGCATCAACATGGTCGCCACCTCCAACTCACTCCATTCTCAGTAGGATGGTCATCAGATAACCTGTGTCATCTGACATAGATATTGTTTAGCACTCGACCCAGGTGAGTGCAAGTACAAGAGGCAAGTAATCTCATCAAGAATCGAAGGAACCGAGGTGAGGACACAGATGGTCTCCCCCCACGACGGCATGCCGTCGCCCGCACAGGCGGTGTACGCGATCTCGGTCGCCGCGGAGCTGGCAGGCATCGGGGTGCAGACCCTGCGCCTGTACGAGCTACACGGACTGCTCACGCCCGCCCGCAGCGCCGGCGGCACCCGCCGCTACAGCGGCGAGGACCTCACCCGCCTGCACCGCATCACCACCCTCACCGGCGAAGGCATCCACCTCACGGCAGTAGCTCGCATCCTCGAACTCGAGGACACCGTGGCCTCCCTGCGCGCGGAACGCGATCGCCTGCGCGCCGAGCAGGAGTAACGCCCGCATCCCGGACACAGACCCACGACACGCCTGCCATCCAGGTAGCGCCGCGTCGGCTGACCGCACGCGGCGCCCTCGCGATCCCGACCACGATCCGGTCGACCTACTGGTCACCGGCGACGACGTAGACCGACCTCCCGATCAATCGGCTTCTGCCGTATCGGTCTTCGTCGACTGGATGTAAGTTACTTTCTGTTCTCAGCAACTGGAAGGCCGTGAGCTACGGCGGCCACGACATTTTCCCCGGTCGTTACCTAGCACGATGAGAATCCTTGCGCCTCCGGTGAACAGAGGACAAGAGGGCCGCCGTTTGCTAAGTTACTACTCATTCTCACTAACGCGGCGCTCGATGTCACGAACCGCACGGCGTGAACAGGGGCGTGACACGGCCTGTCAGCCGACGATGCCGCCGCCCTGCCCTGGGCGTGATCACGAGAGGGGAGCTCACGATGTCGATCGAACTGGACAGCTCGCCGATACGGCGGCCGTTGCCGGACGTGGGAACCCTCACCGGTCAACTGGTCAGCCACTTCATCGACAGCGTGTCCACCCGCAACACCCTGCTGGGCGACGCGATCTCCGGTGACGTCACCACGATGACGACGAAGTGCCGGGAGGTCGGCGACCGCGTCATCGCCGGGCGGGACGTGTCCCACGAGCTGAGCTGGTTCTCGGCCGCCGCGGCGAGCTGGGCTCGCGAGGGCGTGCCGATCGACACCATGCTGCTCGCGTTCTACGAGGCGTTGCAACTGAGCCTGGACGTGCTGTGCGCCCCGGAGGCGGCCCACGACCGCGACGCACTCGTCGACGGACTACGCACCGCCATGGCGATCTCGAATCTCATGTCCACGACAATGATCCGGGCCTACTTCCGGGAGCACCGCGGGGTGGTCGGCGAACATCGCACCGCGGCGCGCGCTCTCGCCTCGGCCCTACTGGCCGGCCGAGCGACCACGACCATCGCCCGCGATTGCGGCATCGGCATCGCCGAGAACTACCGGGTGATCGCCCTGTCGATCCCACAGGACGCCGAAGATCATCGTCCACCGCTCGACAAGCCCATGGCGGCCCGACGCAGGCTCCGCAGAGTCCGCGCGGCACTTGCCCACCATCGTGAAGACGCACTGGCCATGCTGTCGATCGAGGGGGGAACCGTCCTGGTTCCCGGCGAGGACCCCGACGACACCCGGCTCGACATCTTGATCGAGGAGCTCTCACGCGCCGCCCGGCTCGACATCTCGGCGACCTCGATAACGACCACCACCGACAAGATTCCGGACGCCGCGCAGCGGGCTCATGAACTTCTCGACGTCATCGGTCGGCTCGGCTACACCCCGCGGCTCTATCGATTCGAAGACCTAGCGCTCGAATACCAGCTCACCCGGCCCGGCCCCGGCCTGACCCGACTCGGGCAGATGCTCGAACCGCTGGATGCCCATCCCGATCTTTACGAGACACTGCGGGTCCTGGTCGCCAATGACATGAACCGCCAGCGCACGGCCCGACTCCTCCACATCCACGCCAACACCGTCCTCTACCGAATCCGTCGCATCCAGACGTTGACCGGTCTCGATGCGACACATACCGCAGGTCTGTGGCAGCTGAAATCAGCCGTGATCGCACGCACCTTCGCACTGTCGACGTCGTCACACCAACGGCTTGCCGAGGGCGCGGCGACAGCGCCTGTCACGCACGTCCGACTCGAACGGTAGCTACAGGCCGCTACCCCAGTGGCCGCTCCGAGCCAGATGAGGTCGCAGGTCCGAACGACAACCCGTCACGGCGCTCCCTACGACGCCTCGACCGTCGGCGGAGTTCATTTCGACTGAGCGCCGAGGCGTGCCAGAAGACCGGCCAGGTACCGCTGACAGATGACCCGTGGCCCGAGTCCGAGTACTCGTGTACTCCGGAGCCGACGGTCGAGATCTCGACGCATCCTCGCATCGCACACCGGCCGAGACAATGGGGCTCAGTCACACTGCGCTATCCACAAAGCGAGCCGTAGTAGCGCTGTAAGTTACTCAGCATTTCGCCAATTTTCACCCCCACTACACGAGCGTGCTCATACTCACGTCGCGAACGAGCACCTGAGCAGGGAGACCGCAAGGGGGGTGAATAGCGTCCTGGCTACGACTTTCCTGGTAGCGGACCGTCGAATCACGTACCCGAGCAGGTCGCGGTTCGGGCATTCCGCCAAAACGTCGACAGTGCAACACGTTCCTGTTAAGTTACTGCTCATTCTAGAGCTAGATCTCGCTGAAGCGCTCGCTCGCTTCGCCGCACGGCGAGTCTGCTCGTACTCGACGAGGAGTGAAATCATGGACGGATTCGACAGACGTAGCGCGCTGAAGGCCGGTGGGATCGCGGGTGTGCTCGGCGCGTTGGCGATAGTGACGCCCGCGCGGGCCGAGCCGTGGACGTGGTCGCCGCAGGGGTCGGTGGCCGGCACCGGATCCGGTGTCGACCCGATGACCGTGTGGGATCCCGAGGCCGACGAATTGGTCGCGGGACTGATCGACCGAGGCGAAGTCCCCAGGGTCAACGAGCTGTTGCGCACCTGGACCAGAAACGGCCAACCACTGCCCGACGGCCTGCCGCCGCAGTTGCGCGATTTCATGGAGTACGCCCGGCAACTGCCGCAATGGACCGACCTGGGCGCGTTGAGTACCGCGATCGAGTTCAACAAGAAGCGCGGTCTGTACCTCGGTGTGCTCTACGGGTTCGCCAGCGGCATGATGAGTACCGTCATCCCGAAGGAGGCGCGGGCGGTCTATTACTCCAAGGGTGGCCACGACCTCAAAGACCGGATTTCCAAGACCGCCAAGCTCGGCTACGACATCGGTAGCGCGAATGCCTATGGCGCCGACGGGGAAATGATCGTCACCTGTGTGAAGACCCGTCTCGTGCACTCGGCGGTGCGCCATTTGCTGCCGCAGTCACCACACTGGGTGAACTCGGCTACCGAATCCATCCCGATCAGCCAGAACGACATCATGGTCACCTGGCACAGCCTGCCCACCACGGTCATGAAATATCTGACCGCGTGGAACGTGCCGATCCCCGCGCACGAATCGGCGGCCTTTCTGCATTCCTGGCAGGTGGCCGC
This sequence comes from Nocardia sp. NPDC058633, assembly GCF_042717045.1. NCBI lineage: Bacteria > Bacillati > Actinomycetota > Actinomycetes > Mycobacteriales > Nocardiaceae > Nocardia > Nocardia sp. NPDC058633. The sequence continues at coordinate 135,219 of NZ_JBHXRA010000018.1, read as the reverse complement.
GCACATGCTCGGTGTCCGCGACGAGTACATCCCCAATTCCTGGCCCGAGGCGAATTCTCAAGCGGCACAGGTCCTGGACCCGATCATCGCGGCGACACCGGAAGGGGCCAAGCTCGCCGACCGACTGCTGGGGTTGGGGGCCAACATCGACTTCGCGCTGCTGAGCAAGCCGATTCTCGGCGCGTTCACCCGTTTCCTGCTGGGCGACTCCATCGCCGACGGTTTGGCGATCCCGAGGGAACCGGTGTGGGATCCGCTGTTGCGGTTCAGTTGGGGTCCTTTCATCGCGGTGCGTGAAGGCTTGCTCACCGCCGTTCCGCCTATCGGCGACCCCTACTGGCTGCTCGACGAATTCCTTCGCAAAGCCGCTCTGATCTATTTGGCCGAGCTGCGGATGCCGATCAGCATCGAACTCCCGACGATGAACCGCGATATGAGCCAACCACACCGCTGAGCCACCCGCAGGTGCTGAAATGCCTATTCCCCCCATCCCTTCCGAAAGCCAGGATTCGAGTAGCGCCTCGTCGATCTACGAACAGCTCGGCGGTCACGAAGCCGTTCGAACAGTCGTCGAGGAACTGTATGTGCGGGTTCTCGCCGACGCGGCGCTGGCCCCGTTCTTCGTCGGCATCAACATGACTCGGATGAAAGGTCGTCAGACCGAGTTCTTCTCCGCCGCTCTCGGTGGGCCCCACCGCTACAGCGGCGCTTCGATGAAGCAGGTCCACCGGGGCCGTGGGATCACCAGCCACCACTTCGATCTCGTCGCCGAACACCTGACGGACGCCATGTCCGCCGCGGGCGTCCCGCCCGAGCTGCTGGTCCAAGTCCTCGCCGTGGTGTCACCGCTCGCCGATGACATCGCACCGAGACCGTGACCCACGACCTCCCCACCGCACTCCTCGCTCGCTGAAACAAAGGAACACATGATGCGCAACACCTTGACCATCGCCGTCGCTACCATCGCGACGACAGCACTGATCGGCACCGCACACGAGGCGACTGCCCAGCCCGGGGTCGCCCCGTCGCCCACGGCTGTGGCCGCCGACTCGGAAACCGGCTCGGCGGCAGTGGACTCCGCCTCGGCGGCGGCGCCATCGGCCGGCTACTTCATCGAGCACGGCGACATCATCGGAATAATCGTCCTGCTCGGCGTTACCCCGATCCACATGTTGACCGGTGGGATCTGCGACTTGGCCACGTTTTCGGCACTGCCCGATCCTTGTTCTCCCACCCGCTACGTGATGGCAGGCCTCACCGCGAATTGACGCCGTCCCGTCAGGCCGCTGATCGGCCTGACGGGATACCACCCCACTGCGCACACCCCGGCGCCGGGCGCACCCGGAACGCATCGGGCACGATGGTGATCATGGACCTCCGCATCTTCACCGAGCCCCAGCAGGGCGCCGACTACGACACGTTGCTGTCGGTGGCGCGCGCCGCCGAGGAGCTCGAATTCGACGCGTTCTTCCGTTCCGACCATTACCTCGCCATGGGTGAGGCCTCGGGCCTGCCCGGCCCGACCGATGCCTGGATCACCCTGGCCGGGCTGGCCAGGGACACCTCCCGGATCCGGCTGGGCACCCTGGTGACCGCCGCGACCTTCCGGCTGCCGGGACCGCTGGCCATCCAGATCGCCCAGGTGGATCAGATGTCGGGCGGACGAGTCGAACTCGGCCTGGGCAGCGGCTGGTTCGCCGCCGAACACGCGGCCTACGGAATCCCGTTCCCGGACAACCGGTTCGGGCTGCTCGAAGAGCAACTGGCCATCGTCACCGGACTGTGGGAGACCAAGCCGGGGGCGACGTTCAGCTTCGACGGCGACCACTATCAGCTCACCGACTCCCCCGCCCTGCCCAAGCCGGTGCAGGATCCGGTGCCCGTGATCATCGGCGGTCACGGCAAGGTCCGCACCCCGCGCCTGGCGGCCCGCTATGCCACCGAGTTCAACATGCCGTTCTCCTCGATCGCCGACAGCGCCGCCCAGTTCGACCGGGTGCGTGCCGCGGTGCGCACGGCCGGGCGCACCGACGAACTGGTGTACTCCAACGCCCTGGTCGCCTGCGTCGGACGCTCCGACGCCGAGGTCGCGCGCCGGGCCGCCGCGATCGGGCGCGAGGTCGACGAGTTGAAGGACAACGGCCTGGCCGGTTCGCCCGCCGAGGTCGTCGACAAGATCGCCCGCTATCGCGAAATCGGCGCGAGCCGCATCTACCTCCAGATCCTCGATCTCGCCGATCTCGATCACCTGGAACTCATTGCCGCCGAGGTGCAATCGCAGCTGGCTCACCGATGAACTCCACCGGCAGCAAGCCCCCCGAATCCGATCCGGTGATCGTCACCACGCTCGATGCCTGGTCGACCGCGGGAGACCGACTCCACATCGACAACGAACACACCACCTGGACCGGTTGCGAGGAGTCCGTGCTCGCGGTCGCCGACCGCGTGCCGACGACCGCACCGATCCTCGTGCTCACCGCACGCGGGATCTCCCCCACCGCCGACGCCGTTCCCCGGGCCGCGATCGTCGATGTCCGTTGGGCTCGACGTGGCCCCGCGGGTCGCCACACAGAGTTGCTGCACCGTCCACCGACCGCGGCGACGCTCGACCTCCTGCCACATCCCGAGGGTGGCTGGTTCCGCGAAACCTGGCGTAGCACACATACTTTCGTACCGGATGGCTACCCGGGTACGCGAGTCGCCGCGACCGGGATCCTGTTCCTGCTGCCACCGGACGAAGAGTCGATCTGGCACGCGGTGCGCTCCGACGAACTCTGGATGTGGCACCGAGGCGGGCCGCTGGAGCTGTCGCTCGGCGGCGACGGCGACACACCGGGCACAGCCGAGCGGGTGATCCTCGGCCCGAACATCGAAGAGCGGCAGCGCGTACAGCAGCTCGTACCCGCGGGCCACTGGCAGGCCGCGCGACCCTGCGCAGACGAGGAAGTCCTGGTCAGCTGCGTGGTCGCCCCCGGCTTCGACTTCGCCGATTTCCGGAGCTGAGACTCAGAAAGGGTGGGCCATCAGGCCGGGAAGGACAAAGCGTCGCACGTGACGCAGCACCGCCGCTCTGTCATCGGGATCGATGGTGTCACCGGGGACCGTGCCCAGACTGATCAGCACCCGCGCCACCCACTCCGACACCTGAGCGAGGTCGTGGTCGGGATGGATCTCCCCGCGCGCCGCCGCGGCCTCGACATAGGGACGCCAGAAGGACGCCAGGTCGGGGATCAAGCCGGAGACGCCCGCGTCGGTGCACAGGGCGAATTCCTCGGGTTCTTCGATCCGCAGCCGGATGAGCAATGCGCCGGGATCGTCGTAGGCCCCTCGACCGATGCGTACTCCCGCCGCGAGCTGTTCACCGAAGGTATCGATCGTATCCAGTTCGCCGCGCGCGTCGGTCCAGAAGGCGTCGGTCAGGCGGACGAGCGCCGCACCGAGCAGGGCCGTCTTGTCGGGAAAATGCCGGTAGAGCCAGGCGCGCGAGACTCCGGCCTCCTCGGCGACCTCGATGACCGTGGTAGCTCGGATCCCTTTGGTCGCCAACAACTTCTGCGCGGCGTGCAGTAGCCGATCCACTACCGTCGCCGTCGGTGCTTCGGTCACGCTCCTCGCTTTCCGGGTCGACGTCCACGGGACGACATCGGATTCCCGAAAACACTAGCAAGCAGTGGACAGATCTGAGAATGTGACAACTGCGAGTAGACACTCCTGCGAATCTGTCTACTGACCGGCTCGAAAGGACTCGGGATGCATCAACCACGGACCGCGGTCATCGGCGCCGGCATCAGCGGCCTCACCGCGGGGGCGCACCAGTGACCGACGACTATCGGCAGATCTCCTTCTCTTCGCACGGCACCACCTGCGATGCCTGGTTCTTCTCCCCCGCGTCGGACAGTCCCTTCACGGGGCCGTCCGGCTCGCCCGTCGTGGTCATGGCCCACGGATTCGGCGGCACCAAGGATTCCGGTCTCGCTCCGTTCGCCCAGCGCCTCGCCGACTTCGGCGTGGCCGTTCTCGCGTTCGACTACCGCGGCTTCGGTGCCTCCGAAGGGCAACCGCGCCAACGGGTCTCGATGACCGCCCAGGCCCAGGACTATCACGCCGCGATCGCCGCCGCGATCGCGCAGTCCGGTGTCGACCCGGCGCGAACGGTGCTGTGGGGCGTCTCCCAGTCCGCGGGGCACGCGCTGAGTGTGGCCGCCGACCGGACCGATATCCGCGCGGTGATCGCGATGGTGCCCATGATCGACGGACTGTCAGCGGGTCGCAACGCCCTGGCCCAGGTGGGCATCGGCGCGGTCGCCCGTTCCGCGGTGACCGGTGTGCGCAGCGCGATCGCGGGACGCCTGCGCGGCACACCGATCATGATGCCGCTGGTCGGCAGGCCGGGCGAGCGGGCTGCCTTGACCGCGCAGGGCTACTTCGAGGCCTATACCGCACTGGCCGGGCCGACGTGGCGCAACGAAGTCGACGCCGCCGTCGGACTCGAACTCGGCGGCTATCGGGCCGATCGGCACCTGGACCGCGTCACCGCCGCGGTCCTCGTGCAGATCGCCGATTTCGACCGCGCCGCTCCCCCACACGCCGCGGCCAAGGCGGCGTTCAAAGCCCGCGCCGAGGTCAGGCACTACCCATGTGACCATTTCGACCTGTTCGCGGGTAACCAGTGGTTCGAGGCCGCCCTCGCCCACCAACTGCATTTCCTACGCCGCCATCTGCTCGACGGCGCGCGCAACCAGGTTCGGACTACGGAGGACAAAGCATGAGCGACGAGCGACGTTCGGCTCTGGTGATCGGCGGAGCGTCCGGCATCGGCCTGGCCACCGCACGCACCCTGGCTGCCGAGGGGTACCGGGTAACCATCGCCGACATCGACGACGGCGCGGCCCGCGAGGCCGCGACGCTGCTCGGCGACGATGTCACCGCGATCCGCGTGGATGTCACCGATGAGGACTCGGTCGCGGCGGGGTTGCGATCCGCGCGAGGTGTGCACGCTGTGGTGAACTGTGCCGGTCTCTCGATACCGGGCGCGATCACCGAACTCGAACTGGCGCACTGGCAGACCACGATCGATGTCTGTCTGACCGGTACCTTTCTGGTCCTCAAACACGCCGGTCGCCACATCGCCGACGGCGGCAGCATCATCTGCATCGCCTCACTCAACGGCCGCCAACCGGGGGCGGGCATGGCCTCCTACTGCTCGGCCAAAGCCGGCGTGCTCATGCTGGTGGAGGTCGCCGCGCTGGAACTGGCCGAGCGTGGCGTTCGCGTCAACGCCATCAATCCCGGCCTGGTCGACACCCCACTGGTCGCCGGTATCTCGTTGGTGCCGGGGTTGACCGAGGAGTACCTCGACAACACCCCGCTCGGGCGCAGCGGGCGCCCGGAGGAGATCGCCGACGCCGTCGCCTTCCTCGCCTCCGACCGCGCGAGCTGGATGACCGGCACGGCGATCGATCTCAACGGCGGCGCACATCTGCGCCGCTACCCGGACGTGCTGGGCCGGGTGCGGGCGATGGCGGCGCCCCCGGCGCAGCCGTAAGTCGTTGCGGCGTCCACGTCGGCCGGTTTCAGCGCAGGGTACCCGGCACGAGGTCGTCGATCGCGGCGGCGCTGCGCGTGAGCATGGTGTGGAACATCTGGTCACCGCGGGCAGTGGGAGCGGCTGCGCCGCAACCGAATACGATGATCAGCGGGGCATGGATCAACGACGACACGTAGTCGGCCCAGCATTGCTCGGCGCTGTACCCGGTGACGCCGTGCCGAGCGAGTTCCCCGTGGTAGTCGGCAACGATAGCGCGCTCGTGCGCGCGCCGGTCCTCGATCGTGAGGCTCGTCGAGAGCAGGAAGGCGATATCGCGCAACGGTTGTCCAGGGGTGATCGTCTGCCAGTCCAGCAGTGTCACGGTGCCGTCCGGGGCGAACATCACGTTGTCGACCCGCAGATCGCCGTGCAGCAACGCGAAATGCCGCACGGGGGCGATCAGCCATGCACCGGCGGACGCGACGAGCCAGGCGACGGCGGCTCGTTCGAGGTCGGTCAGCCGATCGTCGAAACGTTCGACGAAGGCGTCGGCCATCGGCGCGAGCACCGATTCCATCAGGTCCCGGTCCTCGGCGGTGGGCAGCGACAGGCCGGGCACCTGCAACAGCGTGTCGTCACACCAGCGCGGGCCGTGCAGTCCCGCGGCGGCGACGGCGACCGCACGCGCCTGCTCGACGGTGCAGCCGGCGATCTGGTCGCCCTGTACCGCCGGCGCGAGATCGTCGAGTAGCAGCACGAATTCGCTGCCCGATTCCGAGACGACCGTGGCATAACAGCCCGGCACCGGTGTTTGCAGCGTCGCTGCCAGGTCGCGGTAGAAGCGCACCTCGTTGCGGAACGCGCCCGCACCGAAGCGGCGATGGTCCTCGGAACCGATGGCGAGTTTGGCGACCATGCCGACCGGCAAGGCGGCATCGTCGCGATAGCGCAGCCGCAGCCGATACGAGCCGGCCATCTGGCCCGAACCCACCGGCGTCACGGTCACGCTGTCGACATCGACGGCGTGGCCGTGGGCCCGCAGTGTCGCGGTGAGCCAGGCAGGCGTCAGTGCACTCGGATCGGTCGGGATGGCCCCCGGCACCGTTGCGGGGGCTGCGTATTCGGCGGTCATGCGAGAACTCCTGACGGTACCGGCAGCGCGACCGAGCCCGGGTTGGCCGGCAGTGGGCGCCGGGTCGAGCGGATCGCCCGGTAGGCCTCGACGACCGAGACCAGTTCGCTGGGGGTGGCCCCGTGCATGATCACCGAATCGACGCCGAGGTCGAATTGTCGGTGGATCGCCGCGGCACACGAGGTCGGGGACCCGGTCGCGCAGTCGCGCACCCATTCCCGCGGAATCACCGCCGCGAGTTCGGCGAGTTGGGCGGCCTCGGCGGTCGCGTCGATCGCGCCGCGCGCCGAGGTGAAGGCCGTGCTCGCCCGCACCCGATCCAGATCGTCGCCGCGCCAGCCGTTGGCTCGCATCAGAATGTCGGGGTAGCCCTGCAGGTAGGTGGCCAGGCGACCGTAGAGGCGGCGCAGCTGGTCCTGCTCGTCGAGATCGTCGCCGACCGTGGCCACGACCGACCAGATCCGCACCGAGGCCGGATCACGCCCGGCGCGTTCCGCCGCCTCGCGTACCGTCGACACCGCGGTGGCGGTGGCTCGCGCGCTGAGGAAGGTGTGCAAGACGACGCCGTCGGCGACGCGTCCCGCCAGTTGCAGGGTTCGCGGACTCATGGTGACCAGCAGCACCGGCGGTGGCGCGTCGAGTGTCACGCCGAGATGCAGCACGGGGTAGGAACCGATCGCGCCGTCGTGGCCGATGATCGTCTCCCCGCGCCACAGCCTGCGCAGCAGGTCGGTGATCTCGGCCAGCTGCGCCCCGGTGACGTTCGGTAGTCCGAGAACCTGCCACAGTGGCGCGATTCCGCGCCCGAGACCGAGCGCGAAACGCCCACCGCTGAGTTCGGCGAGGGTCGCGCCCATGTTCGCGGTGACGATCGGATGACGGGTGTTGTGGTTGGTCGCGGCGGTGGCGATTCCCAGCCGGGTCGACACAGCGGCGAGCACACCGGACAGGACTGCGGCGTCTTTGATGTTGAACCGCTCGGAGACGAAGGCCGTGCCCACCCCGATCCGGTCGGCCAGGACCGCCTCGGCCGCGAGTTCGGCGGGTGTGACGGGATGCCGCGACAGCGCGTAATAGCCGAGTTCGGTCAGTTGCGGCGCGAGTGGTTCACCCGGTGACATCGACAGCACCCTCCGTGGCGACGATTTCGTAAGTGGTCGACCGTGATTCGCGGCGCCAGAGGGTGCCTCCGCCCGCGGTGGCGCCCTGCCCGGCGAGTGCGCGTTTGACGATCTTGTTGGTGGCCGTCGTCGGCAGATCGGCGGCCAGGCGCACGAAGCGCGGCCAGGCCTTGGGTGAGAGATCGCGTTGTCCGCCGAGGAACGCGGCGAACTCGCCCGGATCGAGAGAGGCGTTGTCGCGCAGGACGATCGCGGCCATCACGGCGTCGCCGACCCGGTCGTCGGGTACGGCGTACACGGCGACCCGACTGATCGCGTCGAGCCGTTGCAGGATCCGTTCGATCGGCCCCGCGGCGAGGTTCTCACCGTCGACACGCATCCAGTCCGCGGTGCGCCCGGCGAGATAGATGTAGCCTTCCGCGTCCTTGTAGGCCAGATCGCCCGACCAGTAGAGACCCCCGCGTGTGCGTTCCGCGGTGGCCTCCTCGTCACCGTAGTAGCCCATGAACAGGCCGGTCCCGTCGGCGTTGACGAGTTCACCGACGGCCTCGGACGGGTTGGCCAGGGCGCCGTGTTCGTCGAAGATCGCGGGCGGACATTCGCTGACCGTGGCCGAGTTGTACACGGCCACACCGGGATAGCCCTTGCCGATGGATCCCGGCGGGGTGCCGGGTTCCCTGGTGATGATGATCGCCAGTTCGGTGGAGCCGAAACCGTCCCACACCGTGCATCCGAAGCGCCGGGTGAACTCGTCGATATCGCGGTCGGTCGCCTCGTTGCCGAAGGCCACGCGCAGCGGATTGTCGGCGTCGTCGGGCCGCTGTTCGGTAGCGAGAATGTAGGCCAGCGGTTTACCCACGTAGTTCATGTACGTCGCACCGGTGCGCCGGATATCGGCGAGGAACGTGGAGGCCGAGAACTTGGCGGGCGCCATGGCCGCCCCACTGGCCAGGGCGACGCAGTAGCCGCCGAGTATCGCGGCCGAATGGAACAGCGGCATCGACAGGTAGCAGACATCGTCGGCGCCGAGCCCGAACCGGTCGACCAGCGGCGGACCCGCGAACGGCACCATCATGTGCGCGAGCCGCACGGGTTTCGGATTCCCGCTCGTGCCCGAGGTGAAGATGAGCATGAAGGTATCGGTCGCACCCGGCACGCTGTGCGGCGTCAATTCCCCCGCACCGTCCAGTGATTCGGCCCAGTGTGAGGACGAGACGTCGACCACGGTGACGCCGTCGAGGTCGAGTCCTGTGAGCAGCGCTCGGTGCTCGGCGTCGGTGAGCAGGATCTGGACATCGGCTCGCCCGATGTCGTCGGCCAGTGCCGCGCCGCGCCGGGTGTTGTTGATGCCGACCGTCACATATCCGCCGAGCGCCCCGGCGGCGAGACTGATGACCATCTCGGGAGTGTTGCCCAGCAGTGTTCCCACGTGCATCGGGCGTGCCGAGTCGGCGACCGCCAGGATCGCCGAGGCCTGGCGCCGGGCCTCGGCGATGTGCTCGCGCCACGTCCACGTCCGGCCGGAGCAGGTGATCGCGAGGGAATCGTCTTCGGCCCGCGCCAGCAGAAGTTCGGTGACCGTTGCCGCCATGGCCCAAATTTAGAACACGTTCTGGACACCTGTATACAGATTTGAAAGATTGTCTACCCGAGGGAACGGGCGAACGGCAGTACCGGGGCCAGTGCGCGGAGTGCCGCGAGATAGTCCTCGTTCAGAGCTTGGATCGCGACATGGTCGGCACCCGCGTCCAGGTGCGCCACCAAGCCGGTCGCGACCTCGGCGGGTGTGCCGTGGACCGCGAGGATGTCGATGAGCCGATCACTGCCCGGCACGGCGAGGTCCTGCTCGGAGAATCCCAGGCGCCGCAGACTGCTCAGGTAATTCACCAGTCCCAGGTACATCGAGACCATGCCCCTGGCGACCTCACGCGCCCGCATCGCATCGTCGTCGAGCACCACCTTCTGCTCCGCGACGAGCAGCGGGTCCGTGCCGAGCGTTTCGCGCAGGATCCTGGTGTGCTCCGGCGGGGCGAGGTAGGGCAATGCGCCCGAGGTCCGGTCGCGAGCAAGCTTCACCACGCGCGGCCCCAGCGCCGCCAACGCAATCCGCTCCTTCGGCACACCTGCTGCGTCGAGTTCGTCCAGGTAGGCCACGAGCGCGTCGTAGGGCTTCACGGCCGCCGCGCCGTTGGCCTCCCGATGACCGGCCCCGATCCCGAGCAGGAAACGGCCGGGAAACCGCTGGTCGATTCGGTGAAAGGACTCCGCAACGGCCGCAGCCTGCGCAGTCCAGATGTTCACGATGCTGGTGCCGACAGTCAGCGACTCCGTTGCCTCAAGCAGCGATTCGGCCACGGGCAGATCGGCAGGCGGCGAACCGCCGAGCCACAACGCACCGAAACCCAGTTCTTCCAGCTCGCGGGCCGCCGCTGGGGCGAACCCCTTGTAGTGGCGCCACACACCGAATGCTCCGAGCTGTTCTCTGGTCATGCCGGAGGCAACCCGGCACCCAGCCCATCTATTCCGAGACGCGTCCATCGTGATCGGCATGCCGCAGCACTGCCCTGTGCCCGACATGTTCCGATCCGATCGCCGCGTCGGTGCACGGAATGCGCTGCCAGGACAGCGAGGATGAGCACCACACGTGAACGCGCGTGCTGGACGCGCAGGAGGAGCGCAGTGGTGAACACCATGACCGATCGACGCGATCAGCGCGCATTGTTTCTCGTCATCGTGGGAATGTCGCTGGCTTTCGTGGCATTCGGGTTGCTCGTGGATCCGCCGGAGCAGGTGCTGCGCGGTGTCGGTGACATCGTGTTCGCGCGGGATCTGGTGATCACCGATTTCGCCGGGGTCGGCGGGCTCGGCGGCGCGTTCGTCCACGCGGGCCTGCTCACCTTGGTGGCGTGTGCGATCTACCGGATCACCGGGGCGCCGGTGGACGGGGAGGCGGTGGCCTGTCTGCTGCTGGTTCTGGGCACCGCACTCTATGGCAAGACACTGCTCAACATCTGGCCGATCCTGGTCGGCGTCGCCCTCTACGTGTGGGTTCGTCGTGATCGACTCTCCGACTATGTCTCCACGGCGTTCTTCGCCACCGCACTGTCACCGATGTTCTCCGTGCTGGCCTTCACGACCGCGCTGCCCGCGTGGGCCGGCCTCGTGCTCGGCGTCGCGACCTCGGTACTCATCGGGTTCGTGGTGCCGCCGGTCGCGCGCAGGCTCTTCGACGCACACGCCGGATTCACCCTCTACAACATGGGTTTCGTGGCCGGGGTCGTCGGCGCGGTGATCGTTGCCGTGTACCGGGCGTTCGGGCTCCACCCGCAGCCCGAGATGGTGTGGACTTCCGGTCACGACACCGAGCTGCTGATCCTGCTCGGGATCATCCTCGCCGGGCTGGTGGTGGCGGCCTTCCTCTGCGACCGCAGGCCCTGGCGCGATCTCGGGCGCCTGGTCCGCGAAACCGGACGCGCGCCGACCGACTTTCTCTCCGACTGTGGCGCGGCGGCGGTGCTGCTCAACATGGCCGTCATCGGCACGCTGGCAACGGGTTACATCCTGGTCATCGGCGCGGATCTGAACGGGCCCGTCGTCGCGGGGATCCTCAGTGTCGCCGGGTTCGGGGCGTGCGGCAAGCACGCGCTCAATATCGTTCCCATCGTCGTCGGCGTCGCGCTGGCCGGACTGCTCAAGCCTTTCGAGCTGACCGATCCCGGCCTGATCTGGGCGGCGCTCTACGGCACCTGCCTGGCACCCATCGCCGGACGGTTCGGCCCGCACTGGGGTGTGATCGCCGGGTTCTTCCACGCCTCGACCGCTCAGGTCACCGGTGAACTCGTGGCCGGGCTCAACCTCTACGGCAATGGTTTCGCCGCGGGTTTCGTCGCGGCGGTCGTGGCCCCGATCGCCGCGCTGCTCTCCCACCCGCGCCGTCCTGCCGACACCCCCGACAAGCCGGTCCCGGCGGCGTAAATCACAGACGCCAGGCCTGCCACACCTCGTGCATCTCGTTCTCGATGGTGTGCGCCGCGTGGCTCAGCACCCGCACCAGAGCACCTGGCCCGGCGAGATAGGTGGCGGTCGGACCGGGCAGTGTCTCGGGCCGGTGCCCGAACACCGCGACGGTTCCGACAACCCTGTGCCTGCCCAGAATGCCGGGGCAGGCACGTAATGCGGCGTCGGTCAGATCCAGTTCTTCGACCAGCAGGGGGATCGAGGCGTAGGTGACGTGCTGCCCCGAACGCAGCGCACCGCCGACCTCGCCGCTTCGACCCAACACCACGACCTCGGAGAACAGCGCCCGCGAACCCTCGGCGAGGTCGATGGTGATGGTGCGGGTCAGATCCGCTCCCGCGGCGACGACCAGCGGCGCCGCCTGCCAACTCAGGAGCCCGCCCGTGGCCACCGTCGCCCGCGCCGCCCAGCTCGCGCTCGCGCCACGTGCGTTGTAGGCGACGGTGCCCGAGGGCTCGACCAGTTCCACTTCGACACCGGCACCGACCTCGACGTCGAGCTCGAGCTGATCACCCGCGACGAGCATGGCGCAGCATCCGACCAAGGCGATCCGCACGCGTCGCCCGTCGACGTCCAGGAGGCGGGGAGCCAAGAAATCACCGCGATCGAGTGCCTCGACGACCACGCCGCGACCGCTGGGCTGCACCGAGATTCGAGTCGGACGTGCACGCGCGCGATCGGTGGCGGTGTCAGTGCTGGTGAGCGTGCTGATGGTCATGGTGGACATGCCCGTGGTCGTCGTCGGCGTGGAAATGCGGTGCCATCGGTCCCGGATCCGCGGGCACCAACCCGCCCGCCCGATGGGAGTGCAGCACCGCGCGCACCCAGTCGACGAGTTCGTCGATGCTGGCGGGATCGCGCTGACTCAACGCCACCACCGGCAGCCCGCCGCGCACCGCGCCGGCGTCGCGCACCATCTGATCAGGATCGACCCCCACGTGCGGACCCAGATCGGTCTTGTTGACCACGAGCAGATCCGCCCGTTCGATACCGGGGCCGCCTTTGCGCGCGACGTCTCCCCCACCGGCGACGTCGATGCAGAACACCTGTGCGTCGACCAGGGCCGGACTGAACGTGGCGGTGAGGTTGTCGCCGCCGCTTTCCACCAGCACCAGATCCAACGGCGCGAAACGCCTCTCGAGGTCTTCGACCGCGAGCAGGTTGGGGGTCACGTCGTCACGGATCGCGGTGTGCGGGCACGCGCCGGTCTCCACCGCGACGATTCGCTCCACCGGCAGCACCCCCGCCGCGCGCAGGAGCCGGGCGTCCTCGTCGGTGTAGATGTCGTTGGTGACCACGGCCATCTGCAGTTCGCCGGCCAACCGCCGGCACAGGGTGGCGATGAGTGTGCTCTTGCCGGTACCGACCGGCCCCGCCACTCCCAGGCGCATCGGACGCGTCGATGGGTCGGACAGTTCAGGCATGAAAGATCCTCCTGTGTCGGTGGGCGTGTTCGAGGGACCATTGCTCGACCTGTGGTGCGGTCGGTGCGGGCAGATCGCCGCACCCGGTGACGGTCACGGCCAGGTCGACGATCTGTTCGACGGACTGCGCCAGTTCGAGCACCCAGCGCACGGGCTCGACCGGGTCGACGGGAATCAGCTTCGGCGCGGCGCAGGCGGCGGTCTGCAGATCGTCGTAGAGCGCGGTGCGGGCGGTCTGGGTGTCGTCGAGCCCCGCGACCGCCGCGACGACACCGAACGCGACCGGCCGGCACGGCGCCGCCATGGCGACGAGTTCGCACACCGCGAGTTCCTCCGGCCAGAGTCGCTGTGCGAGCCTGGCTATACCCCGACCCAGTTGCGCCGAGGCCGCCCGCATTGCGGAACTGGAAGTCCTTGCGGCGTAAGCATTCTGAATCGCATCGAGCTCGGTTGCGGTCCCGCCGAGCGCGACCCGCCGTGCGAGGACCGCGGTCGCGGCGTCGACGCGACCCACCGTGTGCAGGCGGGCTGTCAGGTAACGCGAAATCTGCGCCGGTGCCATTCCCGCGCTCAGCGCCGGTTCGAGCCCCGCGGAATGGGCGTGCCCACCCACGGGCAACCGCCCGTCGGCCAGCAACAGGGCCATGAGATTCGTCAAAACAGCAGGTAGCGTTGGGCGAGCGGAAGCTCAACGGCGGGCTGCGGCGGCACCGGATCTCCGTCGATCGACACGACGAACGTTTCCGGGTCGATGTCGATGCGGGGCAGCGCGTTGTTTCGCGGCAGGTCCTTCTTCCCGATCTCGCGGGTCGGCCGCACGGCGGCCAGTTCGCGGGTCAGGCCCAGCCGCTGCGCGATCCCGTTTTCCAGGGCGATCGGCGCCACCCAGGTCGTCGACAGATGGGCCGCGGCCGCACCGTGGGCCGCCACACCGGGACGCATCAACACCGGCTGCGGTGTGGTGATCGAGGCGCTCGGGTCACCCAGCGGCGCGGCGACCACGGCACCGGATTTGATGACGGCCTCGGGCCGGATGCCGAAGAACGCGGGCTTCCACAGCACGAGATCGGCCATCTTGCCCGGTTCCACCGACCCGACCTCGTGGTCGATTCCGTGCGCCACCGCCGGGCAGATCGTGTACTTGGCGACATAGCGGCGCGCGCGCTCGTTGTCGGCGGGCAACGTCGAATCACCGCGTCCGAAGCGGGTTTTCATCACGTGCGCGGTCTGCCAGGTACGACAGATCATCTCGCCGATGCGCCCCATCGCCTGGCCGTCGGTGGACATGATCGAGATGGCGCCGATGTCGTGCAGGATGTCCTCGGCGGCCATCGTCGTCGCACGGATGCGTGATTCGGCGAAAGCCAGGTCCTCGGGCACCTTCGGGTTGAGCGCGTGACACACGATCAACATGTCCAGGTGCTCGACCACGGTGTTGACGCTGAACGGCATCGTCGGATTCGTCGATGCGGGAAGCACATTGGGCTGACCGGCCAGCACCATGATGTCGGGTGCGTGGCCACCGCCCGCGCCCTCGGAGTGGAACGCGTGGATCCCGCGTCCGGCGATCGCCTCGATCGTCTCCCGCACGTATCCGGTTTCGTTGAGGCTGTCGCTGTGCAGGGCCACCTGCAGACCGAACTCGTCGGCCGCCCGCAGCGCCGCGTCGATCACCGGTGGCGCCGAACCCCAGTCCTCGTGGATTTTGTACCCGCCCGCACCCGCGAGCGCGTCTTCGCGCAGGGCCTGGGTGCTGGTTGTGCTGCCTTTGCCGAAGAGCAGGATGTTGACCGGCAGTTCGTCCAAGGCGCGGTGGATCATCGCCAACGACCACGCACCCGGGGTCACCGAGGTCGCCTTCGTTCCCTTCGTCGGGCCGGCGCCGCCACCGATCATGGTGGTCGTTCCGGCCGCGATGCCCTCGCGCACTTCGGGTTCGGAGAGGAAGTGCACATGGGTGTCCACCCCACCCGCGGTGAGAATGCAGCCTTCGCCGGCGATCACATCGGTGCTCGGCCCGATCTCCATACCGGCGTCGATGCCGTCCATGATCTCGCTGTTGCCCGCGCGACCGACCGCGACGATGCGACCGTCACGAATGCCGACATCGGCCTTGACGATGCCCCAATGGTCGAGCACGACAACATTGGTGATCACCACATCGAGAGCGCCCTGTTCCCGGCTGACCCGCCCCTGGCCCATCCCGTCGCGGATGGTCTTGCCGCCACCGAAGACGACAGCGTCGAAGCGGTTGGTGCGATCGGATTCCACTTCGATCCACACATCGGTGTCGCCGAGTCGAATCTGATCGCCGGTGGTCGGCCCGAACAGCTCCGCCGACCGATTCCGCGCAATCCCTTTCACCCCAGCACCTCCCGGCCCATCCGGCCACCGAACCGGGTACACGCCACATTCCGGCTCACGCCCGGTTCGAAGCGGATCGAAGTGCCCGCTTGGATATCGAGATGGAAACCGATCGTGGCACTGCGGTCGAATTCCAGTGCCGCGTTCGCTTCGGGAAGATGCAGATGTGAGCCGACCTGAATCGGCCGATCCCCGGTGTTCACCATCACCACATCGAGCCGGTCGCGGCCGCGCTCGTCCGGCAAGGGCGTGTCCCCGAACCGATACTCGCCCGGGATCATCGGATCGGCTCGGTGATGGTGACCAGCTTCCGGCCGTCGGGGAAGGTCGCCTCCACCTGCACGTCGCCCAGCATCTCCGGGATTCCGTCCATCACATCGTCGCGCGTGAGCACCTGGCGTCCCGCGCTCATCACCTCGGCCACGGATTCACCGTCGCGGGCGCGCTCGATCGCCCAGCACGACAGCAATGCCACCGTCTCGGGATAGTTGAGCTTCACGCCGCGCTGGTGTCGGTCGCGCGCGATCATGCCCGCGACGCTGAGCAGCAGCTTTTCGGTATCCGAAGGATTCAGTCGCATATCGAGCTGTTCCGATCTCTGGAGTTCGACACCGAGATTCACACAACCGCTTTTGAGGCACTGTACCAACCTGTTTCGTCGGAGTCGGTACTTCCAGCTACTTGCGGGCACGCCGCGTAATCAGTACTCCGGTGACCAGACCCATCAGAAACATGGTCAGCAGAATCAACCAC
Source organism: Nocardia sp. NPDC058633 (assembly GCF_042717045.1). Taxonomy (NCBI): domain Bacteria; kingdom Bacillati; phylum Actinomycetota; class Actinomycetes; order Mycobacteriales; family Nocardiaceae; genus Nocardia; species Nocardia sp. NPDC058633. The sequence goes on along the minus strand of NZ_JBHXRA010000018.1, from coordinate 118,881 downwards.
ATCGGTGACCGAATGCTGATCAGCAGGAATTCCACCGATACCTTCGACCGGTTCTCCAACACGAACACGATGACCAGAATGCTCAAACCGAGCGCGACCCATTGCGTGGGTGAGATGCGAGCGAGCAAGGAAGGCTTGTCGGACTTGTTCATCGTGACCTCTTTTCGATGGTGGGTTCAGCGCTCGTCGCGCAGAATTCCTCGCAGGCGCTCGGTGTCGGCCGGAGTCCAGTCGGGCGGTGCGAGGATTGCCGCCCACGCGTCGGCGAGAGCGGCGTGAAAGGCGTGGCCGTGTCCGTCGGGAACGTCGACCGAGACCGCCATGTCCGCCGAGACCTGTAGGAAGGTCACCAGGGGAATCCAGCGGGTGCTCGGCAGCACATCCTCGCCGCGTTCTTCGTCGAGCCAGTCCGGTTTCTGGAACAGCAACTGCGGTGTCCACCACGTGATGGGGTCGGACGCATGCTGGAGGTACACCACCCGAGGCGACGGCCACGGTGTCGCGGGGCGCGCCAGATCGGCCGCGCCCGCGATGAAACGCACGGTGTGTCCGTCGCGGTATATCGGCAGCGTCTGCGGTGAGCCCGGGTCGCGGCGCGCGGTGGCATCGCGCCACACGGGGTTGGTGGCGGTAGGGCCGACGAACAGGACACCGTCGGTGCGGGCGGCCATGTCCTGCACACTGGCGAACGCGGCTTCGCCGCCGAAAGATCCGAGGCTCTCGCCGAAGACGACCAATTTCGGCCGCTGATCGGCGGGCAGGGTGTCCCATACCGCGTGCACGGCTTCGAACAGTGCTTGACCGGCCTGGCGAGCGCGTTCCTGGTCGACGATGAACGAGATCCAGCTCGGCAGGTAGGAGTACTGCATACTCACCAGCGCGCTGTCGCCGTTCGCCAGGTATTCCAGTGCGGAGGCGGTCGATTCGTTGATCCATCCGGTCCCGGTCGTGGTGGCCACACCGAGGACAGCGCGGTCGAAACCCCCGGTTCGCCGCAGCTCGGCCACCGCCAGATCAGCTTCCGCTCGGACGTCGTCCGCCGAATCGAGCCCTGTGTAGACGCGAACCGGTTCGGGTGCCGTCCTGCCGCTGAACGTTGCCAGCTCGGCGGCTGTCGGACCGTTGCTCACGAAGATTCGCCCTTGCCTGCCGAGCGAGTCCCAACTCACCAACGAGCCCGGTCCGCCGGATCGCGTGGTGAGCACCGGCTCCGAAGTATCTTCCGGAGACTGCTCGTTGACCGCCTTGAACGTCTGGTTGAGCGCCGACATCGCGACCTCGGCGACGACACCGTTGACCGCCGCGACCAGGACCAATGCCACCACCACCCCGCCGAGCACCGCGGCGATCCGTGCCGGCAGCACCCGGCCCAGCTGTCGACCGACCCACCGCGCCGCCGCCGAACACCCCCGTGCGGCCGCGAGCAACACCGCGAAGGCGACGACGGAGACCACGACGATGATCGGGTACGCGTACCACGGCAGCGCATCCACGCCCATCAACGCGCGCAGTTCGCTCTGCCACTCGGAGTACCAGAGCAGCACAACACTGGTTCCGGCAACCGCCACCACCGCCAAACCCCACCGCACCGCGTTCGGGGCTGCCCCGATTCGACGTTGCAGCATCCATCCGAGCAGGGCAGCGACCGCGACACCGAGGCCGTACCCGACCACTGCTGCCGCACCGGTAACCACACCCTGGAACAGCGGCCCCCGAGGAAGCAGCGACGGCGTCAACGACAGCCACACCAACACCAGTACACCCACCGCACCGCCGAACGACAATCCTCGACGCGACGAGGGCGACGCCTCGCAGGCACCACCGGTGCCGACATCGGTTTCGCCTGTCCGAGCGGAATCCATTGTGCTCCCTGTGATTCGATCCACGTGCGCCTCAGTCCAGATTGCCGCCACCGCGAGCACGACGCAGACGATCACGAAATCGACCGCGATCAGTGGCCGGATGAAGCGCAGGCCTCGCCCGGATACACGTCGCCCGGATACACGTCGAAACGGTCCTGTTCTTCGAGCACGACTTTCACGGCCGCTTCGATACCGGTTCCAGTATCGAAGCGGACACTGAATGCCCCTCTCGAACAGGTCGATACATGCCGTACACCGAGCATCCAAACTTCTTCAGTTCAGTTATATTCAGGCCTGAACTATATGACCGCGACCGGCCCGTGGCTATGTTTGCCTCGTATGAAATGGTCACGATTCATGCCTGTGAGCGAATTTCACCGGTGGCCCCTATTCGTGTTCGCCGGACTGGCCTACTGGAAGAGACGAACTCTGCCGAGCGCGACCGGGTCGCCACCCATCACCCCGGCCGCGCCCTCCTATTGCGCATCGAGTCGTTCCGCCGGCGCACCGACGACGACGTTGGCGCACTCGATCACTGGCTGCGAGCAACTCGATGGCACGCACGGTTCGAAAATGTTGGTACAAGATCATTTCGGTGTCCTACCGACAAGGACCGCGCACCCCCTGTTTGCGCTTTCGAGCCCCGGGTAGGCAGGCACTGTACGAGTTGCAGGGCCTCGAAGGCTTGCAGCTGTGACCGAATCCAGGCTGTGGCGGCGACGCAAGCAGGCTGGGGAAGGAGTACCCGTGAGCACGGTAGCCGCAACTGTCGATGTAGACGTCCCGATCCGGACCGCCTACAACCAGTGGACTCAGTTCGAAACCTTTCCGCAGTTCATGGAGGGTGTGGAGCAGGTCAGTCAGCTCGACGACCGGCACACCCACTGGCGCATCCACGTCGGTCCCTCGACGCGGGAGTTCGACGCCACCATCACCGAACAGCACCCGGACGAGCGGGTCGCGTGGAAATCCGACAGTGGACCCGACCATGCCGGGGTCATCACGTTCCACCGTCTCGACGACACCCACACTCGCATCACCGCGCAGATGGATGTCGACCCGGAGGGTTTCATCGAAACCGCCGCCGACAAGCTGGGCGTGCTGAAGCACCGAGTGAACGGCGACATGAAGCGCTTCAAGCAGTTCATCGAGAGCGAGGGTGACGCGACCGGAGCTTGGCGTGGCGATATCCCGCGCCCCGACGCCGGGATCTGACCAGCGATATGCCGACGGCGGCGGCCGGGAATCCCCGGTCGCGTCGGCCGGAAGGCCTGTGACCAGTCGTCATTTCAGTAAGAACGCCGGACGCCCCACCACTCACTTCGAGTGTGGGGCGTCCGGCGTTCCGGCTGTTCGGCCATACAGCGATGGGTCGGCGCGCAAACGTGTCGATGCAGTGCGGCGGTGATCATTCGGTACCGATGAGGGCGATCGCTACAGGGCCGGTCGGTTGGCGTTGGTGTAGGCCCACGGCCGCAGGTGTTCGAGCGCGGTACCGATCCGGAACACGGTCGCGTCGTCGTACGGGTGGCCGACGATCTGGATGCCGGTGGGAATTCCCCAGCTCGACCGGCCGGAGGGAACGTTCAGAACAGGGCACCTGTTGTTGATGTTGAACGGAACCGTCATCGCGGCCCAGCGCGTGTCGCACACCGGTTCACCGTCGACTTCGAGCTTCGCTCCCCCGAGTGCGTCGCCCGCGTGCCACCCCGGCACGGCGGTGGTGGGGCACAGCAGGGCGTCGAAGCCGACCAGCGCCTCGGCGAGTTCGCGTTGTAGGCGCTGCTCGGCTCGTAACGAGTCCAGGTAGCTCACCTGGGTGCGCGCCGAGGCCATCAGGTCGAGGAAGGCGACGGTGTAGTCACTGAGCAGCTCCCGGCGACCCGCGGTGACATCGGCGACGCTCGCCGCGAAGAGGGTCGAGAAGTGTCCGGCCTGGGAAATGAGCAGGTCCTGGTGGGTCCAGGGCAGTTCGATCTCCTCGACGACGGCGCCCGCGTCGGCCAGCGCCTGTGCCGTCGCGCGGGTGTTGGCTTCCACCTCCGGATGAATCACGTACTCGCCCAACCGGATACACAGTGCGATCCGCATGCCGGACACATCCTCGTAGCTTGTCGGCAGCACGTATTCGGGCGCGATAGAGGTGTGGTCGCGCGGGTCGGGGCCGGCCAGGACATTCTGCAGCAGGGCGGTGTCGGCGACGGTCCGCGCCATCGATCCGTCACCGCGATAGTGGTCATTGGTCAGTACCCCGGCACCGGGCACTCGACCGTAGGGAGCTTTGAAGCCGACCGTCCCGGTGACCGCCGCCGGAAGTCGTGTCGAACCACCGATATCGGATCCGGTCGCCAGCAGCGAGGTACCCGCGGCCAGCGACGCCGCGGAACCACCGGAGGATCCGGCGGGACTGAAGTCCCGGTTCCAGGGATTGCGCGTCACACCCCACATCCGACTGTGGGTGTAGGTGGCGATGGAGAATTCCGGTGTGGTGGTACGCGCGTGGATGATTCCGCCGGCGGCGATGATGCGATCGATGATCGGCGCGTTCTCCGTGGCGATCGTGCCTTCGTTGACCAACGATCCTTCGGTGAGCGAGCGTCCCGCGATGGCGTGCTTCTCCTTGGCCGCGATCGGGAGCCCCTCCAGCGGACGTGGCGTCAGGCCGCCCTTGCCGAGGTAGCGGAGTTCGGCCTCGGCTGCCTGTTCCAAGGCCTCGTCGAAGAGTCGCTCGGTGAACGCGTTCACCGCCGGTTCGACCTTCTCACTGCGTTCGATCACGGCCCGCATCAACTCGACGGGAGACAATGCACGCGCGGTGAACAGACGTTGCGCCTCGGTCGCGCTGAGATAGACGAGATCGTCGGTGACGTGGGATCGAGTCATGGTTCGGGCACCAGCTGTCGGGTCTAGGGGTGGACTTCGTTCGACGCGAAGGGGGTCCGGCAGAGTCCTTCGCGTCGAGTCCCGCCACCATGGCTGCCGAATCGGCAGAGACCACAAATGCGCCGGAATTCGGCACATCACTCGATGGTGTGCCGAAATCCGCCACAGGTCGGTCTCCTGCAGCGGCCGATCCACTGCGGCGCAGGGTGCGTGTAGACCAGGCTCGCGAGACGAACTGCCCGAGGCTCACACCGGCGCCGAGCGCTCGAGGCGGCGCCACTCCTCGCGATGCGCGCCCGAGTGATGCTGACCGAAAACGGCGAGACAGTGCGCTATCGTCGACGTTTCCGAGGAACGCGCCGGCAGCCCTGGCGTTCCATGCTGACCTGACACGTCGTATCGGGGAGAAATCGTGGACATTGCACAGCTGATCCTTGATGACCACCACGAGCAGCGCAGGCTGTTCGCGATCTTGGAACAGATCAACCGCACCGACACCGACGCGCTGTCCGCGATCTGGGACAGGCTCGCGGCCTTTCTCGAGCTACACGCGCAGGCAGAGGAGGAGATCTTCTACCCGGCGTTGCTCCAGGCGGGCATCGCGGCCAACCGCACGGGCCCGGTGGAGGACGAAACGCTCGACGCCATCCACGACCACAACGACATCAGGGACGCGGTGGCCGACGTAGCGCGTCATCGAGTCGGCACCGACGACTGGTACGCGGCTGTCGCGGCAGCCAACCTCGCCAACAGCGACCACATGGCCGAGGAAGAACGCGAAGGCCTCACCGAATTCCGGCGCTTGGCCGGACTGGCACAGCGCCATCAACTGGCCGTTACCTTCGCCACCTACGAGGCGCGCAACTACGCCGGTGTGCGGGCCGTCGACAAGGATCCCGACAGCTACGTTCGCGCGGCGGAGAAGGCGCAGATCCCGCCGAGCGGATCGCTCACGGTGGGTAGCCTGAAACGGCGCTGACCAGAGCGGCGGAGTCCTCCGACCCACGAGGCCGGGGGCTCACGCCCGAAACAGGTTCGGGTCATTCAGTGCTGCGCAATGCCTCGGCTACCGCCTCGAGTCGTAGCTGCGCCCGGCCGGACAGCCCGGCCGCGCACGTACACAGCCTGCGCAGACCCGGATCCTGGAGTTCGACGACGAGGTGGTTGTCGTGCGCGATCATCGCTGCAGCGGATTCGATATCGCCATATTCAGGCGTTCTGTCGAGCTGCTGAGCTGGACTAGAAATCTGCATGGCGGTCTCCTCGGGTGTCCCCGCGCGGTGCGGGCACCGACGAGGAGCAACGTTTCGTTGTTCGACTCCACGCGGAATTCCCTTCTCCGGCAACATCAAACAGCCCGACGCGATTTTTCATCGCAAACTTCGGGCTATTTTCCATCTGGGCCGGGCGCCCGATCGCGGTTCTCGATCCGGCCGGTGTGGCCACATCTCGACCGGGGATCGGGCGAGGAAGCGCCGATTCCGTATCCGTATCCGAGTGATGTCAGGTCGGTCAACGCTTCCCCGCTGTCGGGCACCGCGTGTTCGGCACCGCAGAGTTCCTGTGACTCCCACTATGAGGTAGGGAGGGACAGGCGCGCGGGCTAGTCGGCGGGCCAGGTCCCGGTCAGGGACTTGTAACCGGTCGCGCCCGCGCGGTCCACGGCCGCCTTGACCAGACCGAAGACCGCACCCTGTAGCGCGGCAGCGAGCAGGACCTCACGCCAGGTGTGGTCGCGGGCGGTCGCCGACGGCGGTTCCTCGCCTCCGGCCACCACACCCCAGACCCGGTTGAACACCGCGCCGGCGGCGACACCACCGAGCACTCCGACGACCATGCCGAGTGGCCGGTACAGCGTCTTCATGACCGACCCCGCCGTGCCAGCCACCAGAACACCGCCGCGGCGGAGACCGCGGCCGCCGCCACCGGCACGGGATTCCGGCGAACCACCTCGACAGCCTGCCTGCCACGTTCGGTCACCGGCTCGGGAACCGAGGACTCGGCCTTGGCCGCCACCTGCCTGGTCTTCTCCTTGGCAACGGCCTGCACCTGCTCGGCCTTCGCCTGGGTAGTCGCCTGCACCTGCTCGGCTTTCGCCTTGGTGGTCGCCTGCACCTGCTCGGCCTTGGCCTTGGTAGTCGCCTGCACCTGTTCCGCCTTCGCCTGGGTAGTCGCCTGCACCTTTTCTGCCTTGTCCCGCGCCTGGTCGGCGGCGGCAAGTGTCTGGTACTTGGCGTCGGTGACCCGGTCCTTGGCCGCTTCGGCCGTCTCGTGGACCTTGTCCTTCGCGCGCGCGGGCACGTCCAGCTTGTCGGTCAGATCGGCTACGGTCTCGCCGAGCTCCTGCCGTGCGCGGTCGCGGTCCCGGCGCAGTGCTTCCGCGTCGTTGGGTTCGTTCATCGTTTACTCCCGTCCTTGACGATCTCGATGTCTTCCTTGACACCCTGCATGGCTTCCCGCGGCACCGGCGGCGCGGCTTCGGTGACATTCTTCTTGCCGAGTAGTCCCAACCCCGCGCCGACCGCGAGCAGCACCGCGCCCACGATGAGGGCCGCAGCCCAGTTCGGCAGCACGAGCGCGAGGGCGAAGACAGCGGCAGCGGTGAGCGCGAGGCCGCCGTAGAGGGCCAGAAGCCCCCCGGCACCAGCGATTCCGGCGCCGCGGGCGATTCCCTTGGTGCGGCCCTGCATCTCGACGCGGGCGAGCGCGATCTCGTCGCGCACCAGGCGGGTGATCTGCTGGGTGGCGTCGTCGACCAGTTCGGCCACCGAGCGGCTGTCCGCGGTGGCGGGCGGTCCGGTGTGCGTGTTCGCCATGGCATTACCTCCTTATTCGGGTGTGTCTCTCGGGGGCAGTACGGGTTCGTGTTCGGGTGGCTGGCCCTGTTCGATGCGATGCCCGCGAGCCAGTTCGGCATCGAATTCGGCACCGAGCAGGACAGCGACATTGCTGAGCCACAGCCACACCAGGAAGGCGACGGCGCCGGCCAGCGAGCCGTACACCAAGTTGTAGGAGCCGAAGTTGGCCACGTAGAGGGTGAAGCCGGCCGAGGCGGCAATCCACAGCACCACCGCGAGCACACTGCCCGGCGAGAGCCACCGAAAGCCGGGCTGCTGCGCGTTGGGCGCGGCGAAGTACAGCAGCGCGACCCCGAGACTGGCGAGGACGGCGAGCACCGGCCACTTGGCGATGTCCCAGATCAGCACACCGACCGAGCCGACACCGAGCCACTCCCCTGCCGCCTCGGCGAATCTGCCGGTGAACAGCACGCCGATCACACACAGCGCGATCAGCAGCACCATCACCGCGGTGAGCCCGACACGCAGCGGAAGCGTCTTCCAGATCGGGCGGCCCTCTTCGGTGTCATAGACCGTGTTGGACGCCCGGATGAAGGCCCCGATATAGCTCGACGCCGTCCACAGCGCCGCCACCACACCGACGATCGCCAGTGGGCCTGCCAGCGAGCGGGATCCCTGCAGCTCCCTGATGGCGTCGATGAGCAGGTCGGTTCCGGGACCGCTGCCGAGTTCCTCGATGGTCTGGATGAGCGAGTCGGTCGCCGCGGGCTCGAGCAGCCCGAGTACCGCGGTGAGCACGATGATGCCGGGAAACAGCGACATCACACTGTAGTAGGTGAGCGCCGCCGCCCAATCGGTCAGATTGTCCTCCACGAACTCGACCACAGTGCGGCGCAGCACGCCCCACCACGACCGCCATCGCAGCGTCGAAGGCCCCTCCGACCAGTCCTGCGCCGCCGGCTCGCGCTCGGCAACACTGTCCGACATCACACATCTCCTCCTGATCGTCGGCTGCTTACCCGACATCGAAGGAGCCAAACGAAGGTCCGAGCCTCGTCCGTGCACCGCGGACCCGAGCGCGGTGGCTCGACGCGGATGGGGAACGCGGACGGTTCGCCATACCCGCGGGCGACACTTGCCCAGAATTGATTCCACGACAACAGAACTCGTAGGGCATGCTGTCAGTCGACATCGCCCGCCGCTGCAACGGCGGGAGCTCGCCCAGCGTGATGGACGCCCCCGGCGGAAGGTCAGGTGTTACAGCCCTGGGAGGAGTCGCCGGAGGCCGAGGTCGGTACCCGGATCAGGCAGATGGCGAGCTCGAACAGCGCCTCGGGTAGGTAGGTCGAGCCGTCGGCGACCGGCGCTGGGTGCGGCGCCGTGGCGGTCGCGGGTGTGCGGTACCCATCACCAGTGCGACCGCGACCATTTCTCGCACGTCGGGCGGAACCGGGTGGTCAGTGTCCGAGGGAAGGATCCCAGCGGTTGGCGAGCAGTTTGAAACTCGGAATGTCCTCCAGAGAGGTGAACGCCTCGTAGATTCGCTCGTACCGCGTCGAGGAGATCCGCCACGCCCCGTCCGGGTCGCGGCGATAGGTGTCGGAATAATATCCGCCACCACGGATCTGGACTTTCGCGCCCGGCACGAGGACAGTGTCCTCGAATGCCCACGACCCCGTCGCGGTCTCGCCGTCGACCTCGATCTCGGGGTGGTTGGCGATGTGGATCGTCACGATCCCGGGCCCGAGGTTGTTCTCCATGAACGACACCACGTCGGCCCGATTGTCGTAGTGCAGCGGCTTGTCCATGGCCTGAGTGCCGTAGCGCGCGGAGATGTCCTCGGTGAGGCAGTCCGCGAACTCGTCCCACAGCTTCAGGTCGAGCGTGCGGAAATAACGGTGCTTGAGACGCTTGATCTCCTCGATAGCAACCAGATCCATGACCGGAGTGTAGAACGTGTTCTAGATTTGGTCGAGTGGGGCACGGCACGCGATGCCGATGGCCTCTCGGCTCGTCGAATCGGTTGGCATGAGCGACAACAGAACCCGAGCAGGTTTCTACATCGCCGTGGCCGGCCAGCTGATGCTGGGCCAGGACTTGGGAAGCTTGACCAAACCATCGAGGATCAACCGCACCAGATCTTCGTAGCCCTCGCGCATTTCAGCGAGGTGATTCCACGCTCGGTGCCGTTGGTCGGTGTCCTGGGCGTTGTGTAGCGCCCAATGAGCGGAGGCAGCGGCCTCGGCGACACGACCGATCACCCCGCCGACCGAGTCGATGCCGCGGGGAACGCCTGGGCGCGGACGCGGAAGCTGGGCACTGATCCACACGTCGATGTCGTGGATGACGGCGACGATCTGCTGGCCGACGCGCGCAGACGAAGGCTCGGCCAGCCAGTCCCGATACAACGATCCGAGTGTGCGGGCCCATTGCGCCAACGGCAGTTCACAATCGGTACGCCCATTGATCGCGGCCAACAACTCCTGGGGCGAGAGGAGCGGGCTGCGCTGAGGTGAGATCGGGTAACGCGGAATCGGCGCACTCACCGACGCGCACCGGATAGAGCTATCCCGGCAGAATCTTCCGGGATTTGTGCGAGATTCAGATTTTCACCAGACAAAACAACTCCTGACCAGGCGCACCGCGTAGAAGCTTTGCCGCTGGGTTGGATCGGCCCAGCTGGTACACGCGAGATGTTCATTGCTCTACTCGGTCCCGCACCGGCGAAACGGGCTTGGCGGCATGCGATATACGCACCAACAAGCTACCAGCGGGTAAGCGCTGGGCTCCGCACCGAGCGCGCACTCTCAACAAACCCTTAAAACTGGCCGCCACTCAGGTTGGCGAGGTTCGGTGTTGCTCGATCAGGGTGCGGGCCATGTCCCGAGCTCTCCGCGCGGCGAAAACGTCGCCCTCGGCCGCGGAAATGATGGATCCCTTCATCAGGATGTGCCAGGACCGGGAGAACCCTTCGGGATCGCGCAGCCCGGCCGCTCGCGCTCGGTGACTCACGATCGAGCGGATGTTGTCCAGATACTGAATGCTGGCCTGACCTGCCGGATGCGCGGCGCCCAGCTCCAGCAGGACGTTGATGAACGAACAGCCGTCGAAGTCCTCCCGCTTCTGGAACCAGTCGTGGAACACGTCGAAAATCGCGAGCAACTGCTCTTCGGGTGTGGTTCCTCGAAGTCGCGACTGCTGTTCGACCAGACCCAGCGTCCACAGTTGCTCTCGACGCTCCAATACCGCCAGCACCAGGTCGTTCTTGCTGCGGAAGTGGCGATACAGGGTGGCCTTCGCCACCCCGGACACCTCGATGACCTCATCGGTGCCGACAGCGCGGATACCGCGACGGGTGAACAAGTCGTAGGCGGCACCGAGAATGCGTTCCCGAGCCGGTATCGCGGGTGGTGGGGCGGTCCGACTGTCCTGCGGGGATTCCATAACACCTTTCACACTACTGAGCCAACAGGTATACAGACAGCCCTGTCTCTGGTAGACATAAGGCAACGGTCGGCTGTGTCTACAGCGGTCTTCCCGACCGCCCACAGTGCGCAAGCGCCACATCGGAGCCCAGATGAGCACCATCATCGAGCCTTCCAGACCCGGTTCGTCAGCCCTACCCGCACCGCAGCGGATGAACCACCGAACCCTGAAACACGAGTCGTCGAACACTCTCGATCAGCGACTGTACTGATCACTGCTCGACCCTATGGTCTCGACGATGTCGTCGCGGACCCGCATTCAGCCGAATTTCTCTGCGGCGAGCACGATCCGCTTCCATGCCTACCACGTCGTGAGTCAGCCGGATTTCACCGCAGCATCGATGCGTGAATCGAAATCCTCGAAATAACACTCGTCGGCTGCGTTTTCTTACAGTCGGCCGCTTCCCATTTCGGTGTCGAGAACCCTGCGCCTTCCGGGAATTGTCACAGCGAAGCCCATTTCGGGTGGTGCTGTCCAATACAACAACCACTCTCGCTGCCGCGACAGGCGCGAAGTGTCGGAATCATCGGAGGCCCTCATGAGCACCCTCGTCGTCCCAGGTATCGCGGGCACCGTATGACCGCGCGGACAGACCGTTCCGATGACCCGCGCACAATCTACCAACACGCCGAGCCATGGTTCGTGGAGATGGCTGCGGCCGAGGACCAAGCCAAGAAGGCGCTGTTGCGACTCGAGATGATCGAACGGTGTCTCCCGTTGGCGCAGAACATCGCTCGCCGATACAGCGGCTGCGGACAGTCGTACGACGATCTGCTCCGGGTGGCGTCGGCGGGCCTGGTCGATGCTGTCGACCGTTTCCAGGTCGAACGCGGCTCCGCGTTCCTGTCCTTCGCCATCGCGACCATTCATGGCGAGGTACGCCGCTACTTCCGCGACGACTCCTCGACGGTGCGCGTACCTCGCCGAACCGAAGACATCCACCAGCAAGTGGGGGCGTGCATCGAGGCACTACTGCGGCAGCTGGGTCACCCCCCGACGGCCTACGAGATCGCCGCAGAGCTCGACGTCGAACTCTGCGAGGTCACGCGGGCGTTGATCGCGGGCAACGCCCGCACCACCGAGCTCATCGACACCGTCGAACGCGGGAACTGCGACGAGGGCCCACTCACGACGCCGACGACCTTGGGCCACACCGAACCCGGCCGGGCCGACATCGACGACCGCACCACCGTCGCGCCCCTGCTGGCCCATCTGCCCCCGCAGGAACGCCGAGTCGTGGAGCTGCGGTTCTTCCAGTACAAGAACCAGGCCGAGATCGCGACCGAACTCGGAGTCTCGCAGATGCACATCGCCCGAACCCTCACCCGCACTCTGGGTCGGCTACGTGAGCGAGCCATCGGCAAGGAAACCGAGGGAGGGTTCCGATGACGAGTTCGCAGCACCCCGACCCGGCGGGTACCGGACAAGAACTGCCCACGCGCGCGTCGTTGCGTGACACACCATCGAGAAGGACCTTCATGAACCGTGCTCTCGACCGGCCGACCCGCACTCAGGAAGTCCCGTCCCCGCAGCGTCAGACACCGTTTGTGCGGTGGCCCGACCCCAGCCCGCTGCAGGATTGGTGGACCGCGATCATGAAGGGCGCCGACCCAGGCATCAGGCCACCCACGCGCCGCACCTCGGGTCAAAGCGCAGACCGACTGCGCCCGACTTGATCGAACGACGCCATGCACCCGCTGGGGCACGTGCTGCTACGGGCTCTCGCCGATGAAACTTTGACCTCGAATACCGAATTACATTGCGGTAGTTCAGATATCGTCTTTCGAGTGGGGCGAGTTCGGGCGGCTGATCGGGGACAGCGTGGCGAAAACAACGAACGATCACGAGTCCGAGCGGTTTCTCGCGGCGGCCGCCGGGGTGATAGCGAACTATCCAGCGGGCACGGTGTTCATCGGTGCCGATGTCCTGCGCGACATCGAAGCCGACGGTCTGCCGGTGGTCGCCGAACGCCGTCGCCTCGGCCCATTGATGCTGCGTCTGCGGCGTTGCGGAGTTGTGGAGAAGCTGGGAACACAGGCAACGCCCGCGCGTTCCCATGGCGGGGTGACCACAGTGTGGCGTCGCACCGGATGACCGTCATCTCGGCTGTTTACTTTCCCGTGCGTTCTCCAGGTATTGCATGACCCAACCCGCGCTGGCGCCGTGCACGACCACGGACAGCACGATCGTGAACGCCACGATCGCCCATAGGGCACCCGCTTCCGAGCTGAGGTCCGCCTGGGTCAGGCCGTACGCGAGGTAATAGATCGAACCGATTCCACGGACTCCGAACAAGGCTGTGATGGTTCGCTCCTTGGGCTCCATCCCGTCGCATCGCTGCAGTGCGAGCCACCCCGCGACGGGCCGGACAACGAAGACCAGGAGCACGCCGACCGCGACTCCTTGCCAAGAAAGCCCTGCCATCAGGCCCGTGGTGAGGGCCGCACCGAGCAGCAGCAGCACGACCAGGGTGAGGACGTGTTCCAGCTGTTCGACCAGGGTGTGCATCTGTTCGTGGTAATCGCTGTCGCGCTCGATCCGTCGAACAGCGATCGCGCACGCGAACACCGCGAGAAATCCGTAGCCGCCGACGAGTTCGGTGAGCCCGTAGACCGCGAACACCGCGGCCAAGGCGACGATCGGTTCCCCGCGGTCGGCCAGCCGCGCGTTCTTGATGGGGAATCGGAACAAACCACGACCGAGCAAGCTTCCGACGATCCCGCCGATGAGGGCGCCGACCACGATCTTGCCGACGAGTTCCCAGGCGAACCAACCGGCGAACCAGGTCTGGACCGAACCTTTGGTCGCGAGGAAGATCGCCAGGTAGACGAACGGGAAGGCCAGCGCGTCGTTGAGGCCCGCTTCCGAAGTGAGCGCGAAACGGACTTCATCGTCCTCCTCGGCGGAGCCTGCGCCCGCCGTCGGACCCTCGACCTGCACATCCGAGGCCAGCACCGGGTCCGTGGGTGCCAGCACGGCCGCCAGCAGAACTGCCGCGGCGGGCGTCAGCGCCGCCGCCCACCATCCGAACACCGCTACCGCCGCGATGCACAGCGGCATGGTGATCAGCAGCAGCCGCCAGGTCGAGCCCCAGGTGCGCCAATGCAGGGGGCGGTCGATCGCGAGCCCGACACCCATCAGTGCCACGATCACGCACAGCTCTGCCAGATGCTCGATCACGGTGGGATGGGACAGGGGTGACACCGCGTGCAGGCCGCTGGGTCCGATCACGAGCCCACCGATGGCTCCGACTCCCAGCATGAGCATCGGAGCGGTGATCGCCCGATCCTTGAAGATGCGAGGAAGCGTCGCTGCCAACAGCAGCGCGATTCCGGCCGCAAAGTACAGGCGTTCGATATCTAATGTGGTCATCGTTGTTGCCGCACCATTACGCAAGTCACCCGTCGTTCGGAATCCACCCGGATCTACCCGGTCGGCGCCGTCCGAAACTCTGTCGAGTCGCCTCCCAGGTCGCGATACCCCCGACGTGACACCCGGTGTCCTGTTCCAGCGGACCAGGTACTAGCGATAACCGCCGAATCCACCGGAGAACCCGCCGCCACCGTCACTGCCGTAGGTGCTGGAGGGGCCGCCGTATCTGGTGGACCGTTGTGGCCTGCTCGGATCGAGCGGATGCGGATCGATCAGCTCGCCGGTCAGAGCCTCCCAGCCGGCGGCCTTGCTCCGGTGTTGTTCTTCCAGAGCCCGTCCGGTCTCCGTGCCCCAAATGATCCCGGTGTACGGGTACTGCGCTCTTTCGGCGACCAGCGCGGCATGCACCTCGGCCACGGTCAACCCGGTCCGGTCCGCGCGGCCCTCATCCAAGCTGGACAGCAAGATCCAGAAACTGCGGCTGCCTGCGTAGTCGCTGATCTTGAAGGCCCACTGCGGCCCGGTGGCGGCGTTCAGTGCCTCCGCGCGCCGCGAGCGGGCTCGCGCTTCCTCGCGCTCTGTCTCTTCTTTGCGTCGTTGCCACTCCTGCTGCGCGCGTTGCTGTTGTTGTACGCGATACTCCGACAGGAATGCCGGCAGGTCACCGGCTCGCGCCAGGTAGGCCGTCAGTGCTCGATCGAACTGCGCTCGCAGTGCGGCTGCCTGCGGGTCGTAGTTCGCACGCAGCAATCGGTTTCTTCTCGCGTACCGAACATGCCACCACCGCCGAGACAGCGCGGAGCCGCCGAGCGGGGGGTGCAGGTGCAAACCGACCTGTCGAGCTCGGTCCTGCAATACACGGATCGAGGCCAGCAATTCCTCGGTCGCCGAACGCCAGCGGTGATAGTCGCTGTCGGTGGCTGTGGCGTCCGAGGGCGAACGAGATCCGAAGCGGGGCTCGGCCACGCACTGTAGGTCGGCGTTGTCCTTGATGCGGGCGTCGATCACATCGGCACGCCTGTACTCGATCAAGGTCTGGAGTTCGCTCACGTGTATGGCACGGCCCATGACCCATTTTGGCAGGAAATGTCGTGCACGTCATGGTCTTTCGCGCACAAGAAGGGTCGGCCGAGTCGGCGGGGTGCCCAATGCCTCGAGTCGCACCGCCGGAGGCCCCTCGAAAGCGCCGGCGCGCGCCATGGCGACGATGCCCTCGCCCCGCGAGCGCGCCCACTGTGCAACGTCCGGCGGTCCGACCCGACATCGTTTCGGGTCGGAGACTCACCGATGTCGGCCCGAGGCCGTCGCGGCACGCACCGCCGGAGCCGGCGCTCAGTCCGCGGCCACCTCGCTGCGGTCACCGCTCCACAGCGTGTGGAATTTGCCGTCTGCGTCGATGCGCTCATAGGTGTGTGCACCGAAGAAATCGCGCTGGCCCTGGGTCAGGGCGGCCGGCAGCCGCTGCGCGCGCAGGGCGTCGTAGTAGGACAGCGAGGACGCGAACGCCGGGACCGGGATGCCGAGCAGGGTGGCGGTGGACACCACGCGCCGCCAGCTGTCGATCGCCGTCTCGATCGCCTCGCGGAAGTACGGGGCCAGGATCAGGCTCGGCAGGGCGGGGTCCTGCTCGTAGGCTTCCTTGATCCGGTTCAGGAACCGAGCCCGGATGATGCAGCCGCCGCGCCAGATCGTCGCCAGGTCACCGGGGCGCAGATCCCAACCGTATTCGGCGCTGCCCGCGGCGATCTGGTCGAAGCCCTGTGCGTAGGCGACGACCTTCGAGGCGTACAGCGCCTGTCGGATGTCCTCGGTGAACTGCTCGACATCGGTGGGCTTGTCGACGAGCGTGCCCGACGCCAGACCCACCGCGGCTTTGCGCTGGGCGCGCGAACCCGACAACGCCCTGGCGAAGACCGCCTCCGCGATGCCGGTCACCGGAACGCCCAGGTCGAGCGCGGACTTGACTGTCCAGCGACCGGTGCCTTTCTGCTCGGCGGCGTCGACGATCACGTCGACCAGCGGCTTGCCTGTCTTCGCGTCGACCTGCGCGAGCACCTCGGCGGTGATCTCCACCAGGTAGCTCTCCAGGTCTCCGGAGTTCCACTGGGTGAACACGTCCGCGATCTGCCCGGCATCGAAACCGAGCGCGTCGCGGAACAGGTGGTAGGCCTCGCCGATCAACTGCATATCGGCGTATTCGATGCCGTTGTGCACCATTTTGACGAAGTGCCCGGAACCGTCGGGGCCGATGTGGGTGCAGCACGGTGTGCCGTCGACCTGCGCCGCGATCGACTCGAGCAGCGGGCCGAGCGACTCGTAGGACTCCTTCGGTCCACCCGGCATGATGGCCGGGCCATTGAGCGCACCCTCCTCGCCACCGGAGATGCCGGCCCCGACGAAGTTGAGACCGCGCTCGCTCAGGGCGGCCTCGCGCCGGATCGTGTCGGTGTAGAGGGCGTTGCCGCCGTCGATGATGATGTCGCCCGGCTCCATCACGGCGGCCAGTTCCTCGATGACGGTGTCGGTCGCCTCGCCTGCCTTGACCATGATCAACACTCGCCGCGGCTTCTCCAGCGCCGCGACGAACTCCTCGACGGTCTCGGTGCGGACGAAATCGCCGTCACCGCTGTGCTCGGCGAGCAGCGCGTCGGTTTTGGCCACGGAGCGGTTGTGCAGCGCGACGGTGTAACCGTGCTTGGCGAAGTTGCGGGCGATATTGCTACCCATCACGGCCAGCCCGGTGACACCGATGTGCGCACGCGCGGTAGAGGTCGACATTGATCAGCTCTCTTCGTTCGACGGATTCTCTCCGGCCAAGCTACTGGGTGCCCGGACCGGAATCTCGCACGGCCTCGAGCCTTCCGCACGTGTCGGCGACACCGCAGAACCGAAAGCTCCGGACTAGCTGTCCGGTCCGGCCTCGTGTCCAGAACGACCATGGGAGCGGCGGTCTTCTTTCATCTCGGCCTCGTACACGTGGGTACGCCCGTCGAGGAGTTCGTCGCGGATCTCACGCTCGATCTGGCGGAACTGCGCGTAGTAGCCCTCGTCGTATTCCTCCACGATCTGGAAGGTCCACCGGCCGGGCAGCACATTGCGGCCGACCAGCGCGGCGGCCAGCTTCTCGGCGAGCTGCCGATGACCGGCGTCGCGCAACATGTCCACCGCCTCACCGAGAGCGAGATCGGCTCCGCCGGTGAGCTGGTGGAAGTCGTAGAGGTGCCCGCGAGCACGTTCGGTCGTCTCCAACGCCTCCGACAGCTTGCCGACGGCCGCCACCGTCGAAGAGCTGACCCCGGCGGGCCGCCGATGCCTTTCGGCAGGCTGATCATTGTCGGTCATCGCCCGAGGCTATCGCTGATCGGGCGATGCCGGCCGACGACGCGACGCTGCCGCGGGAAACCACCGGATGAACCGGCCAGGCCGAGGCAGCCGAGGGTCACCGACCACCACGTCAAATGGCAGTGGCCTGTGCGGGCGTGGCCGAGGTTCCGCGATCGCAGCGTTCGACATCGGCGGCCCGGATCAAGCGCGAATATTCATCCTGGACAGCGCATTTCCATCGACAACGAAGGTAAAGGTGCTCGGGCCGTTGAAGCCGTTTCCGCCCACCTGCGCGGTGAGAACCGTCTCGGAACCGGCGCTCTCGAAATCGAGGACAGACAGGGTTACCTGCTTACCGATGAATTCGGCCTCGCTCCAACTGCCTATCTCGGCGGAACCGGTGAACTCCCGGCCCCAATCGTCCACGACCCCGTTATCGGTAAATCCTCCGAGAAAGGACTCGATGTCCCCGTTGTTGGTTGCCTCGATCAGGCGAGCGATAGGTGCGGGTAGCGCGGTTGTCATCGTATTCCTCCTCGAGTCGGTTGGCTGAGCAGGCAGTGTTCAGCGGGTAGTGTAGCCGCCGTTGGCGAAGATGGTCTGTCCGGTGATCCACCAACCCTCGTCCGCGAGAAAGCGGACGATCGGGACGATATCTTCGATCTGAGTCAGCTGATTCTTCATCGCTTGAGACTTGTGGAACTCGACCCGTTCCGGTGTTTCCTGGCCATAGAAGAAGGGTGTGTCCATCGGGCCGGGGGCGATGTTGTTGACCGAGATTCCGCGAGCGCCGAATTCCTTCGCCGCGGCCCGGGTGAAGTGCTCGACCGGGCTCTTTCCGCCGGCGTAGGTCGAATATCCGTCGGTGAACGCCGCGAGCAGAGCGGTGACAACGGTAATGACCTTGCCGTCGTCCTCGAGGCGCTTGCCGGCTTCCTTGATGAAGAAGTAGGCGGCCTTGGAGTTGACGTCGAGCATCGAGTCATAATCTTCTTCGGAAGTCTCCACAATAGGTTTGCGCAGCACCTTTCCGACAGTGTTGATCGCGATATCGACGCTGCCGAAGGCATCGATCGCGGTGTCGAAGAGACGCTCGACATTGGCCACCCGAGTCAGGTCCGCCTGAAACTTCACGGCCTTGGCTCCCGCGGCCTCGACTGCGGCCACGGTCTTGTCCGCGTCGATTTCGGTGCTGTCGCTGTTGTAGTGGACGGCGATGTTCACGCCTTGGGCAGCGAGGGTGGTGCTGATGAGCCCACCCAAGTTCTTGGCGCCCGCTGCGACGATCGCGGACTTCCCCTGCAGTGATTTCGACATGCTTGCTCCTGTCATCGACTTCCTGTGACACCCACACTATGAACGCCACCCACAAATGAATAGCTAAACATCTTGGTAGACTCACAAGAATTGGTTGTGCATTCGGGAGGAGCAGTCGGTGGAGGCGGATGGCACGGCGGAACTCGGGGCGCGAACAACCCCACCCATGGACCTTCGCCGCCTGGCGCAGTTCGTCGCCGCCGCAGACCACGGGAGCCTCACCGGTGCGGCCCGTGCACTGTTCATGACTCAACAAGCGATGAGCAGCGCGATGCGCCGACTGGAGGACGAGATCGGCGCCGAACTCTTCACCCGGCAGGGGCGAAATGTGATCCTCACCCCCGCCGGGCACAAACTACGAGAGGGTGCCACAGCCCTGTTGGCAGCATCGGGATCGCTCGCCGCTGCCGCTCGCAGGGCAGCGGAGAGCGAAGTGCCGGCATTCATCGTCGGCCACACCCCCGCGATCACCTCCGAGGAAGTATTCGACCTGATCGCACCGGTGCGCCGGGCGAGGCCGAAGGTCTCGATCACCGTTCGCCAGATGTTCCTCGACGAAATCGAACGTGCCCTGATCGATCGCACCGTCGACGTCGGACTGCGTCGCGGCGTGAGTACCCCCACCGATCTCGCCGCCGCGGTCCTCGGCTACGACAGGCTTCGACTCGCAGTCGATTCCGCGCACCCGCTCGCGAAGCGCCGGTCACTGACGTTGTCGCACATCGCGGACTCGACCCTGATCGTGTGGGCACCGCCGATGCGTTCCTTCTACACCGATTTTCTTGTTTCCTCCTGTCGTCGAGCAGGATTCGAGCCCACCCTGGTGGTGAACCCGGTGCAAGGAACACCTCCGGTCACCGCGGTGGCGGGGAACGACTTCGTCGCTCTGGTCACCGCACCGGCCGGACCGGCACTGGGAGGTCGGGTGACGGTACTGGACTTGACAGACGCCCCGTTGGTGCCGGTCCAAGCGATCTGGTTGCCCCACACCATCTCTGCCGAGCGCAGCGCGCTTTTGGATGGATGATCGGTTCGGCTCGACGCGCGATCACGAACCGCAGGCCGATCGTTCACCCACCGATCGACACCGCCCAACTTGTCACGCGCTGACGAATTCCTGGTTCGGAGCACCGACGCGCAGCAGGTTCGCGATCATTGTCAGCCGCAGCTCGTCTTGCTCGGGGTGCGGATGGACCACGGCAGCGAGCGCTTCTCCGTCGAGGAGGTAGACGACGCTGAAGATGACCGTGTCCAAGAGCTCCGGATCGATAGTGGCCGCGAACGGCAACGTCCTCGCCAGCTGGGCGATCTGCTCGTGGTATCGAACGGTGAACGGCGTCAGCTGTGCGCGCAGCGCCGAGTCGCTACGGGCGGCGATGAGCAGCTCGTACCATGCCCCGTTGATCGGGGCACGGCATGCCGCTCGCAGCAGTGCGAGGCAATGGTCGATGGAATCGGTGCCGAGTCCGCTCAGTCCGGCGCGGAATTCGGCGAACTGCCGAGCACGGACCTCTTCCGCCGCGGCCACCAACAGCTCGAGTCGCGTGGGGAAATGACGGAACAGCGCACCGGAGGATACTCCTGCCCGTGCGACGATCTCGCTGATCGTGGTTGCGGCATAACCCTTTTCGCACAGAGATTCGATGGTGGCATCGATCAGATTGCGGATGGTTTCGGTACGGCGTTGCTGCTGGGTTCGGCTCACACGTTCACCGTGGCAGAAACGGAGCCGTCGGTAGCCCGCAGGTACCGTCCGGCACGTTCGGAGACGCCGAACCACGGCGCGAACTGCCCATCGCGAAAGACAACTTTGCCGCCGATCAACGTCGCCGTCACTGCCCGATCATTTCGGTTGACCATCCGGCTGAGCCCGCCGAATTCGGGCATGATCTCCTCGTGATAGGCGGTGACGTCGTCGTCGAGGCCCTCGGGATCGATGATCACCACATCCGCGCGGCCACCGAGTCGCAGATGCCCGGCGTCGACGCCGTAGAAATCCCCGAGCTCGCCGGTGAGCTTGTGCACCGCCTTCTCGACGCTCATGAACGGTTTCCGTTCGCCTCGAGCACTGTTCACACGATGGAGCAGCCGCAGACCGAAGTTGTAGAAGGCCATATTGCGCAGATGCGCACCCGCGTCGGAGAATCCGACGGTCACTCCGGGCGCGTTGATCAGTCGATCCATGGTCCGGGGTCGATTGTTGGCGATGGTGGTGTGCCAGCGCAGTGCGCGGCCGTGCTCGACGACCAGATCGAGGAAGGCGTCAACGACGTGGATGTCGCGAGATCTCGCGACATCCGCGACAGTCTTGCCCACGATCGTGCTGTCGGGGCATTCGGTGATCCGCGCGTCCGCGAAGTCGCGGTGCCAGACCCGTGAGCTGAACTTCTTCTCGAAGTCGGCGCGGAACCACCGCCGATACGCTTCGTCGGACAGAAGTTCGTTGCGCTCCAACTCGTCTCGCAGGTGCAACGCCGCCCGACCGGAGCCGAACTCTTCGAACACCACCAGATCGATGCCGTCGGAGTAGACGTCGAAAGGCGTGGGCAGATGCTGCCACCGGAACCGGCCTCGGCCCGGCCCGTTGACAAGGGCCGCGATCGGCCCGAAGATCCGATGGATCCACGGCGACGCCTTGGGATCGGCGGCGGCCAACAGCGACACCTTCAACGACTCACGTCCGAGTCCTGTTGCGGCACCGAGGAAGAAGATCATGTCGTATTTGGTATTGAGATTCGGGATGCTCTGCAACAGTCGTCCTCGCTTGCGCAGGATCTTGTGCAACCCACGGAACTCGCTCCACCTGGCATACGACGACGGCAGCGACCTCGAACGATATCGATCACCATCCAGTTTGTCCCACGGATTGGTCATCGTGGACATACCGAGCATTCCCGCGTCCAGGGCTTCGTCCAATGCCCGCGCCATCGCCCGGAATTCCGCACCGGTGGGCTTGTGGTGACGATCGGTCGACCGGTCGAGTCCCATGACGTGCGCGCGCAGGTCCGAGTGCCCCACCAGCAACGCGACATTCGGTCCCAGTGGTAGCCGTTCGAGGTTTTCGATGTACTCCTGGGGCCGCGACCATGTCTTCGCGGTATCGATGGCTTTGAGGACGTGATCGCGCGGCAACGCCTCCACGCGCGAGAACAGATCGGCGATGTCGACAGCGGTGCTGTAGATGGTCGACAGCGAGCAGTTGCCGAGCATCACCGTGGTGACGCCGTGTCGGACGGACTCGTTGAGGCCGGGGCTGACGAGAACCTCGGCGTCGTAATGGGTGTGGACGTCGACGAAGCCGGGCATCACCCACTGGCCCGTGGCGTCGACGACTTCTCGCGCAGTGGTGGGATCGAGCGGTTCCGCGGAGAGCGCACTGACGACACCGTCGCGAATCCCCACGTGGCGCACGACGCCAGGGCCGCCACCGCCGTCGTAAACCGTGCCGCCGCTGATGATTACGTCGAAGAGGTGGGAGTTCATGTGACCTCCGTCATAGATTGCCCGTACGCTAACTTAGATAGCGAGTGGTCGCAACCTTTTTGCTCCTGATGCCGAGGTCACGAAAAGGCTCGGCATCCACGCGGTCGCTATTCGGTCGAGCTGCCCGAGCCGAGTGAGAGCATGGTTCTGACGGTGTCGGCCCAGTGCCCGATCGTGCGGTCCGCCGCTCTTTCCGACCCGTGGACCACCCGGGCGATCGCCAGCCCGCGCACCATGGTGATGGTGAGATCGCGAACGATCGGGTAGCGCGGATGCGCGGCGATGTCGGGGCCGAACAGCTCGTCCACGACGCGGTACAAGTCGCGCCCGGCTTTGCGTTCGGCGGTGACCAGAACGGCCGCGAGTGCCGAGTCGGTGCGCGCCGCCGCCCACAATTCGAACTCCGCCTGCGCCGGGGGGCGAGTCATGGTTTCGTGCAACGCCCTCAGCGCACGTTCGACCGGGTCGATCGCCCCGCCGATCCGCTCGGCGGTTTCACGAGCAGCGGCCTCGTTGAGTTGGACGAGATTGGCCACGAGAGCCTGCGTCAGGTCCTGCATCGTCGGGAAGTGATGCAGCAGCGCGCCTCGACTCACGTCGGCAGCCTTCTGGACCGCGACCGTCGTGAGCGCGGCGTATCCGCGCTCGACCAGCAGGTTCGTCGCGACCTCGAGGATGCGGGCCCGGGTGGCCTGCCGCTGTTCGTCGCGTGCGGTCATGCACCGACATTTTCACAGTCAGCCTTGACTGTCAAAGCTTCGATAGGTCAAGCTTCGGTGGACACCCATTCGGCGACGGCAATTTCCGCTGGTGCCCGATCTGGGACGAATCGAAGGGAAATACCGTGTCCGACGAGCACTCACACGCAGGCACCCGCCCCGCCGACTGGTACGAGAACTGGACCGAGGTCGCGGACTCGCCGTGGCAGGACCGCCCCGCACCCGACTCCGAGCACGAGTACTCGACCCTGACCTACGAACGGGATGGTCGAATCGCGCGGATCACGTTCAATCGCCCGGACAAGGGCAACTCGATCACCCCGCAGACGCCGCGCGACCTCACCCACGCCGTCGAGCGAGCCGACCTGGACCCGCGAGTACACGTGATCCTGGTCAGCGGGCGGGGCAAAGGGTTCTGCGGCGGTTACGACCTGGGCATGTTCGCGGAGACGGGGTTCGCCACCGGCGACGGTCCCGACGACGTCACCGGCACCATGTTGGACCCGGTGGTGAACGCGGCCAACCACAACCCGTGGGGCACGTGGGACCCGATGATCGACTACGCGATGATGAGCCGCTGCAACAAGGGCTTTTCCAGCCTGTTGCACGCGAACAAGCCGACGGTGGCGAAGCTGCACGGCTTCGCTGTCGCGGGCGGCACCGACATCGCGCTGTTCAGCGATCAGATCATCTGCGCCGACGACACCAAGATCGGCTATCCGCCTACCCGCACCTGGGGCATCCCGGCCGCCGGAATGTGGGCACACCGTCTCGGCGACGCGCGCGCCAAACGGCTGTTGTTCACCGGCGACAGCATCAGCGGCAAGCAGGCCGCCGAATGGGGACTGGCGGTGGAGTCCTGCCCGGCCGAGGAACTCGACGAACGCACCGAGGCGCTGGTCGAGCGGATCGCCCGGATGCCGGTCAACCAGCTGATGATGGCCAAGCTGGCGCTCAACTCGGCATTGCTGGCCCAGGGCGTGGCCAACTCCGGCATGATCAGCACCGTTTTCGACGGTATCTCGCGCCACACCAGGGAGGGCTATGCCTTCCAATTGCGTGCCGCCACTGTCGGTTTCCGGGAAGCGGTCCGTGAACGCGACGAACCTTACGGCGACTACAAACGCGCCCAGTTCGACCGCTGACCTACGCAACGGTTGTCGGCTGAACGCGAGCATGTCGCGCACCGCGACCGAGCCTGAGCCCGGCGGGAGCGGGAGGCGGCAAACGTCCGGTAACCTCACAGTTGCCGCTGCGCCGCCTGTGCCAGCTGCCTCAGATGGTCGCGTTCGGTCGAGTCGAAATCTTGGGCCTGACCGATCCTCTCGATGCGGGCGAGTTGGTCACCGATCGCTCGCCGAATCACCGGGTCGCGCGCAACAGACAAAAGCTCACTCAGCATCGTTATCAAGCTGGCAAGGATCGTTGGATCATGAGCACCGTATCGTTTGGGTTGCGTGCAGACGAGGTCGAGCAAATCCTGGAAATCTGGATAGGCCGAATACAGGCGAGCGGTGCCGCTGTCGTCGTAAAAAGTCTTCGGCCCCAGCTGGTATCGCAGGAGGTCACACAAAACCACGGTCGCCGAGTGGATACCATGGCTCGCGGTCGAGGGGTCATTGATACTCGGAGACAACGCGCGGATGATTACGTCGGTCAACTGCTGCAACCCGTATCCGATATCTTGCGTAGCCGTGCGTTCTGCACCGTAGCTCAACGCTCGAGAAACCTCGTCGTCGAGACGTTCGACGGATTCTGCAGTGAAGGTACCGGTCCCCGCGGGCCAACAGTACGCCACGACGGTGCGGGCAACGACTGGATCACCGGTACGGCAGCGCACGAACAACACCGCGTCCGCTTCGATCGCGGCAGCTAGCAGTACCTCTTCGTCGACTTCGACGAGATATCCCGACGCCCGGGCCTCAATTCCTGTTCGCTGCCGAGGTATTGTCGGAGCGCCGATGGATTGATCGTCCTCGCCGCACGGCTCCAGAAGGTGACGGGCGTTGTCCATGGATTCGGACGCGACGTGGTCGAGCATTGTCTCTATTCGAATCTGCCGCACCAGGTGGCCGAGAAATACGACCAATCCCAACACGCTGACCATGGCGAGGACATACGCCACTGTCACCGAGATCTGTGGGACGAACTCGACACCGCCGTCGTCGCCACTGCGGACCCCGCGCAGGACGGTGAGTGCGTATGCGAACGTCGCGAGAAACAAGGCCAGGGTGCGCTGGACAAACCGGTCGGAGGAAAAGGAACGCAACAACCTGGGTGAATACTGGCTGCTGGCCAACTGCATCGTGACCAGTGTCAGCGAAAACGTCAGAGAGGTCACCGTGATGAGCGAGGTCGCGATGGTGCCGAGCACTTCTCGCGCAGCATCCGCACCGCCCCCGAACAAGTACTCGGTGAGGGACTCGGGAAGGCGACCGTTCAGCCGACTGTCCAGTGCGGGAAGGGCTATGCCGGCAAGGATCGCTGCGACCACTCCCACCAGGGGCACCGGCCACAACCGGGCGCGAAGTACCTCAGCGATGAATCCACGGCGGCGCTTGACCGTCGCTACGGCCGCGCGACTACGTTTGCCCCTTCCACTGCCCACACTGCGCTCCCGCCATTCGAGGCAACACCGGCGAATTTCATACTGAAAGACCATATCGGCCAGTCACCTACGGAATATCGACCACAGTCGATATTCGCATGCCGAGCGCTGTTCCCCGCAGGGAAATGCGCAAGAGCACCGCAGTCGTTATGGGCGATCGGCGACTTGCACATGCCCCCGGCGACGACGTCGATGCCGATACCAGCACTGTCGGTGATCGCTCACGTGAGCTTTCGGTAGACAGCGCGCAGCAACGGTCCGACCAGCGCGCGGGGTGCACGGGGCGGCGACGCAGCGGTCCGACCGCGGCGCGTCCGGGGTGATCGATCTGCACGACCATGACCGACCCTTCGCGCGATCCCGCTCGCGCCCAGTTGCCACCGGCCCGCGATGGCGGTCGCCCTCTTGGAACCGATGGGGGCAAAAGCTACAGTAAATGTAGCTACAGTATGCGTATTATTTGCCGAGGCGCTGCCCGATGTCAAGCAGTCCTGCGATACGGAGAGGTGGTCAGCGACCATGGCCGAACGACGAAACCGCGCTTACGCACCGCGAATGGCGCCGGAGCAGCGGCGCGAACAGCTGCTCGACGCCGTCTTGCGTGTCATCGTCGACCACGGTGTCCACAAGGTGTCCATCGACACCGTGGCGCGGGCGGCCGACGTCAGCCGCCCGGTCATCTACGGCCTGTTCACCGATTCCGACCAACTGCTGCGCGCCTCACTCGACCGAGAGGAGACCGCGGCACTGGCACAGATGGCGCGGGCAGTGCCTGTCGCCGGCACAGGTGATCCGGCCGCGGCGATATCGGAAAGCCTCGAACACTTCCTCACCGCTGTACTGGCCGCGCCCGACCGCTGGCGAGCCGTCTTCCTCATCGCCGACGCCAGCACCCCCGCCTTCCGCGACCGATTCGACCGCGGAAGGCAGGCCTTCATCGCCGCACTCACCACGTTCGTCCGGGAATCCTGCCCACCGGACCGACTGCCCACCCTCGATGTCGAACTCACCGCCCGCACCCTGTACGCGCTGTTCCGGGAAGCAGGTCGCCTCGTGCTCGCCGACCCAGAAGCCTTCCCACCACAGCGCATTCGCGACTACGCCGACACCCTCGTCCCAGCCCTGCCTGCCTTTCGCGCGGATTCGGCAGCACGAACGTAATTCGCTGCGGGACAAGGCTGTACGGCAGCCCGCTCATCGGCCGTGTGGGCTACGGGAGACAAACCGGCGGCGCGTGTGTACTGTTTGGCCAACCACAACTGAAGACGCCGTTGACGCGCAGCGGGAGAACCTCCTTTTCGGAGGCGCCGTAGGAGCAAGCCCTCCCCAGGAATCTCTCAGGCCCCAGTACCGCAGCGCAGAGGCAACTCTGGAGAAAGAATCGGCCGCACGGTCGGTACTTACCGAAGGTGAAGAGCGCGCCGCGCACGCGGTACGCCCAAACTCTCAGGTTTCAGGACAGAGCGGGGAGGTCCCCTTTGTCGATGTCCGGCGCGTGCCGGACTCTACGAAACCGGAGTCTCCTCATGTCCGCGCAGTCCCCTCTCACGCTGTCTGGCGTGCCTTTCACCAGCGATTTTCCGTCACGCCATATCGGTCCAGACGCTGCGGCCACCCAGCGCATGCTCAGCGCGCTCGGGTACGACACGCTCGATCAGCTCATCGACGCCGCGGTCCCCGACCGGATTCGCAGTTCACAGCCCCTGGATCTGCCCGTGGCGCGGAGCGAGCAGCAGGTGCTCGCCGACCTTCGGGCTCTCTCGGAGCGCAACGAGACCCGCGTGCAGATGATCGGCCTCGGCTACTCCGACACCATCACCCCCGCGGTCCTGCGCCGCAACATGCTCGAATCGCCTGCCTGGTACACGGCGTACACCCCCTATCAGCCGGAGATCTCCCAGGGCCGGCTGGAGGCGCTGCTGACGTTTCAGACCGTCATCGAGGACCTGACCGCCCTGCCCTTGGCCGGCGCATCGCTGCTGGACGAGGCCACCGCGGTGATGGAGGCGGTCCTGCTGATGCGGCGCGCGAACAAGACGAAAGCCCGCACCAACCGGGTCGTCGTCGACTCCGACTGCCTGCCGCAGACGCTGGCCGTCGTCCTGGGTCGAGCGAAGGCGGTGGGCATCGACGTCGTGGTCACCGACTTCTCCGACGGACTCCCCGACGATGACCTGTTCGGTGTCGTGTTCCAGGCTCCCGGCGCGAGCGGGGCGGTGCGCGAGCTGGCCCCACTCATCGCGGCCGCCAAGGAGCGCGGTGCGCTCACGACGGTCGCGGCCGACCTGCTGTCGTTGACGCTGCTGACCCCGCCCGGGGAGCAGGGGGCCGACATCGCGGTGGGGTCCGCCCAGCGTTTCGGTGTGCCGCTCTTCTTCGGTGGGCCGCACGCCGGCTACATGGCGGTGCGCAGCGGACTCGAGCGGATGCTTCCCGGTCGGCTCGTCGGGGTGTCTGTCGACATCGACGGCAAGCCCGCCTACCGACTCGCGCTGCAGACCCGCGAACAGCACATCCGGCGCGACAAGGCGACCAGCAACATCTGCACGGCGCAGGCACTGCTCGCCAACGTCGCCGCGATGTACGCCGCCTATCACGGCCCGGAAGGTTTGCGCGCCATAGCGACTCGGGTGCACGGACACGCGACCGCGATCGCGGGCGGTCTGCGCGCGGCCGGGCACTCGGTAGTCCACGACAGCTTCTTCGACACCGTGCTGGTACGCGTTGCGGCCGGGGCGCGCGAGATCGTGGATCGCGCCGACCGCGACGGCATCAACCTGAGGCAGGTCGACGCGGACCACGTCGCGATCGCCTGCGACGAGTGCACCACCGACGAGATCGTGGGCCGTGTCCTGTCCGCGTTCGACGCCGGAGTCCAGGCAAGCACGGTCTCGGGATTGCCGCGGTCTCTGCTGCGAACGTCGGACTATTTGCGGCACAACGTGTTCCACGAGCACCGCTCCGAGACAGCGATGCTGCGCTTCCTGCGGTCGCTGTCGGACAAGGACCTCGCTCTCGACCGCACCATGATCCCGCTGGGATCGTGCACGATGAAGCTCAACTCGGCGGTCGAGATGGAGCCGATCAGCTGGCCCGGGTTCGCGTCGATCCACCCGTTCGCCCCGGTCGAGCAGACCGGCGGCTACCTGCAGCTCGTCGACGAGCTCGAGCGGTGGCTGAGCGAGATCACCGGCTACGACCGAGTCTCGCTGCAGCCCAACGCCGGATCCCAGGGCGAGCTCGCCGGTCTGCTGGCCATCAAGGGCTACCACGACAGCCTCGGGCAACTCGGCCGCGACATCTGTCTCATCCCGCAATCCGCGCACGGCACCAACGCGGCGTCCGCGGTGCTGGCAGGCATGCGGGTGGTGGTGGTCGCGACGGCGGACAACGGCAACATCGACCTCGACGATCTACGCGCCAAGATCGCCGCCCATCGGGGCGCGCTCGCCGCGATCATGCTCACCTACCCCTCCACGCACGGGGTGTACGAGAACGACGTGCGGACGGTGTGCGATCTCGTGCACGAGGCAGGCGGCCAGGTGTACGTCGACGGCGCCAACCTCAACGCTCTCGTCGGACTGGCCCAGCCAGGGAAGTTCGGGGGCGACGTGTCACACCTGAACCTGCACAAGACCTTCTGCATCCCGCACGGCGGCGGCGGTCCGGGTGTGGGTCCGGTCGCGGTGCGCGAACACCTGGCGCCATACCTGCCAGGTAACCCGCTCGGCGGCGACCAGCTCGGCGCCCCGGTGTCGGCTGCGAACTACGGGTCCGCCGGAATCCTGCCGATCACCTGGGCCTACATCGCACTGATGGGCCCGCAGGGATTGACGGAGGCCACCAGGGCTGCGGTGCTCGCGGCCAACTACGTCGCGAAGGCGCTCGACGCGCACTTCCCCGTCCTGTACACCGGGCCCGCCGGTTTGGTGGCGCACGAGTGCATCCTCGACCTGCGCCCGATCACGACGGCGACCGGCGTGACCGCCGAGGACGTGGCAAAGCGATTGATCGACTACGGTTTTCACGCACCCACCCTGTCTTTCCCCGTCAACGGCACGCTGATGGTGGAGCCGACCGAATCCGAGGATCTGGCCGAGCTCGACCGCTTCGTCGAGGCGATGATCTCGATCCGCCGCGAGATCGATCTGGTCGGCGCGGGCGTCTGGCCGCTCGAGCGCAGCCCGCTCCGTCAGGCCCCGCACACCGCGGAACAGGTCACCGCGGACGACTGGGATCTGCCCTACCCGCGACACCTCGCCGCCTACCCCGTCGCGTCGCTGCGCGGTGCCAAGTACTGGCCTCCGGTGCGCCGCATCGACGGCGTCCACGGCGACCGTAACCTCGTCTGCTCGTGCCCCGCCCCCGAGGCCTTCGACAACACCACCGACAACAACACTCCAGCCATCGCCGAGACGCCCGCGGAGGCCTTCGCATGACCATCACCACGACGCCCGCATCCCCTCTGCTCGGCGAACACCGCACGCTCGGCGCACAGTTCACCGACTTCGCCGGCTACCAGATGCCACTGAAATACGACAGCGAACTCGCCGAACACCACGCGGTCCGCACAACCGCCGGACTGTTCGACCTCTCGCACATGGGTGAGATCGAGGTGAGCGGACCCGAGTCGGGCGCGATGCTGGATTACGCCCTGGTCGGCGAACTCTCGAAGATCGGTGTGGGCCGGGCCAAGTACTCGCTGCTCTGCAACACCGATGGCGGAGTCGTCGACGACCTCGTCGTCTACCGGCTCGCCGACGAGCACTTCCTCGTAGTCGCCAACGCCGCGAACACCGCGGCGGTGTCCCGTGAACTGGCGGCACGCGTCGAGGGATTCTCCGCCACAGTTCACGACCGATCCTCGGAAACCGCGCTGATCGCGATCCAGGGACCCGCCGCCCAGGACATCGTGCAGTCCCTCGCTCCCCTTCAGCAGGAGAAGGTGGCGGAGTTGAGGTATTACGCGGTCACACCCGCGGCGGTCGCCGGCATCGACGTTCTCCTCGCCCGCACCGGATATACCGGAGAGGACGGCTTCGAGCTGTATGTGCCCAACGACCAGTCCGTGCGGTTGTGGCGCGCCCTGCTCGACGCCACTGTGGCCCGAGGCGGTGTCCCCGCGGGCCTCGCCTGCCGCGACACGCTGCGGCTCGAGGCCGGAATGGCGCTGTACGGCCACGAACTGACCCTGGCCACGAACCCGTACGAGGCCGGGCTCGGCAGGGTGGTCCGGCTGAACAAGGATTTCGTCGGCCGCGACGCGCTGCAGACATTGTCGGATCGAGCCCCGCAGCGGGTGCTCGTCGGCATCGCCGGCACCGGCCGCCGGGCCGCTCGCGCCGATTACACGCTGTTCGACGCGGCCGGGGACTCGCCGATCGGCATCGTCACGTCGGGCGCGCTGTCGCCGACGCTCGGGCATCCGGTCGCACTGGCATTCGTGGACGTGGCCTTCCGCGAACCCGGCACCGAACTGACGGTCGATATCCGTGGCAAGAAGGAACCGTTCGTGGTCACCCCTTCGCCGTTCTACCGCCGCTCCTGAACATCCCCGCTCACGCCAGCCTTGGAAGAGGTACCACCATGTCTTCAGCGACTTTCCCCGACGACCGCAGCTACACCGACGACCACGAGTGGGTCTCGATCGCGCCGGGCGCCACGCTGCCCGACGAGCCCGTCCGCGTCGGCATCACCTCACTCGCCGTCGACTCGCTCGGCGAGCTCGTTTTCATCGATCTGCCGGAGGTCGGCGCGACCATCGTCGTCGGCGAACCCTGCGGCGAGGTCGAATCCACGAAAACCGTCTCCGAGTTGTACCCGCCGGTGAGCGGCCGGGTCACGCTGATCAACACCGCCGCCGTCGAGGACCCTGGCTTGGTCACGTCCGACCCCTACGGCGAGGGCTGGCTGTTCGCGGTCCAGCCCTCCGCTGTCGGGGATCTGCTCACCGCGGCCGAATACGCCGAGAAGACCGGAGCGCAGGCATGAGCATTCTGGACCGCGACCTCGCGGACTTCGATCCGGAGGTCGCCGCACTGATCGGCAAGGAACTCGAGCGTCAGCGCGTCGGCCTCGAGATGATCGCCTCGGAGAATCACGCGCCGCTCGCGGTGATGCAGGCGCAGGGTTCGGTGCTGACCAACAAGTACGCCGAGGGGTACCCCGGGCGGCGCTACTACGGCGGGTGCGAGCATGTCGACTCCATCGAGCAGCTCGCCATCGATCGCGTCAAGGCGCTGTTCGCCGCCGAATACGCCAACGTGCAACCGCATTCCGGTGCCACCGCGAACGCGGCGGTGATGCACGCGCTGATCAAGCCGGGTGACACGATCCTCGGGCTGGCCCTCGCCGACGGCGGCCACCTCACCCACGGCATGCGCCTGAACTTCTCGGGCAAGCTCTACAACGTGGCGGCCTACGGGGTGTCCGAGCACGACCACCTCATCGACATGGACAAGGTGGCCGCGGCGGCCCGCGAGCATCGGCCGCAGCTGATCATCGCCGGCTGGTCGGCGTACCCGCGCCAGTTGGACTTCGCCGAATTCCGGCGGATCGCCGACGAGGTCGGCGCCTATCTGATGGTCGACATGGCCCACTTCGCCGGCCTGGTCGCCACCGGATTGCACCCCTCGCCCGTACCGCACGCGCATGTCGTGACGTCGACGACGCACAAGACCCTCGGCGGACCCCGTGGCGGAATCATTCTGACCAACGACGCGGCCATCGCGAAGAAGATCAACTCCGCCGTTTTCCCCGGCCAGCAGGGTGGACCGCTCGAACACGTGATCGCCGGTAAGGCAACCGCTTTCAAGATGGCCGCCGAACCGGAGTTCGCCGATCGCCAGGAACGCTGTCTCGCCGGGGCGAAGGTGCTCGCCGAGCGGCTCAGCCGCCCCGACGTCAAGGGGGCCGGAATCAGCGTCCTCACCGGCGGCACGGATGTGCACCTCGTCCTCGTCGACCTGCGCGATGCCGGAATCGACGGTCAGCAGGCCGAGAACCGGCTCGACGCGATCGGCATCACCGTCAACCGCAACGCCGTTCCGTTCGATCCGCGGCCGCCGATGGTGACCTCCGGCCTGCGCATCGGCACTCCGGCACTCGCGGCACGTGGTTTCGGCCCGGACGACTTCGCCGCGGTCGCCGACCTGATCGCCCAGGCCCTCGTCGCGCCACCCGACGCGGACCCGTCCGGGTTGGCCGCCCAGGTCCGGGCGCTGGCGGACAAGTACCCGCTCTACCCCGGCCTGTAATCCCATGGCCATCAGTGTGTTCGACCTGTTCTCGATCGGTATCGGGCCCTCGAGCTCGCATACTGTCGGGCCGATGCGGGCGGCGGGACTGTTCGTCGACGACCTCGCCGCCGTCGGCCTGCTCGAGGACGTCGCCGGTGTCCGAGTCGATCTGTACGGATCGCTCGCGGCCACCGGCGCGGGCCACGGCACGATGGCGGCGATCCTCCTCGGACTCGAGGGGTACCGACCCGAGACCATCGCCACCGAGGAGATGGAGACGCGGCTGACCGAGATGCGGGTGAGTCGGCGGATTCGCCTGGCCGGGACGACGGATATTCCGCTCGCCGAGGACGAGATGGTGCTGCATCCGTTGACGGCGCTGGACTTCCACCCCAACGGCATGGCTCTCACCGCCATCGGTGTAGACGGTCGTGAACTGCGTACCGAGACCTATTACTCGATCGGCGGCGGGTTCGTCGTCACCGGCGCCGAACCGAAGGTGCCCGTCGGAGTCGTCGAGAACGCGTTGTCGTTCGGGTCCGCTCGTGAACTACTCGACCTCTCCGAGCGCTACGGGCTCACCATCGGCGAGATCATGCTCGAACACGAACGCACCCTGCGGCCCGAGCCGGAGATCCGGGCACGACTGCTCCACATTCGAGACGTGATGGTCGAGTGCAGGCAACGTGGGATCAGCCGGGAGGGCTACCTGCCCGGCGCACTGCGGGTGCGCCGGCGCGCCCGCGACTGGTACGAGCGGCTGAACCTCGAAGATCCCGACCGCGATCCCGGCTTCGCCGAGGACTGGGTGAACCTGGTGGCTCTGGCCGTCAACGAGGAGAACGCCTCCGGCGGCAGGATCGTCACCGCTCCCACCAACGGCGCCGCCGGCATCATTCCGGCGGTGCTGCACTACGCGCTGCACTACACCCCCACCGGAAAGTCCGATCCGGACGGCACGGCGGTGCGGTTCCTCCTGACGGCGGGAGCCATCGGTTCCCTGTACAAGGAACGAGCCTCGATCTCCGGCGCCGAGGTGGGCTGCCAGGGTGAGGTGGGATCCGCCGCGTCCATGGCCGCCGCCGGACTCGCCGAAATCCTCGGCGGTAGCGCTGAACAGGTGGAGAACGCGGCCGAGATCGCGATGGAGCACAGTCTCGGCCTGACGTGTGATCCCATCGGGGGTCTGGTGCAGATCCCCTGCATCGAACGCAACGCCATCTCGGCGGGCAAGGCGATCAACGCCGCCCGGATGGCACTGCGCGGCGACGGCACCCACCGCGTCAGCCTGGACGAGGTGATCGAGACAATGCGGTCCACCGGCGTCGACATGAGCTCCAAGTACAAGGAAACCTCCACCGGCGGCCTCGCCGTCAACGTGGCGGTGAACCTCGTCGAATGCTGAAGTGCCGAGCCGGCCGCTCAGCGCCTCCGGGTGACCTTTACACCGGTGCCGGGATGCCAGTGCTGAATGACTAGCAGCTCTGTGGCCGCGTCGACGTAGGTGAGAACCGCGCCGGTGAGGTCGAGCCGGAAGTCGTGGACACCCGGGGGCGATCCGAAGGCTGCCTGTGCCGGTCCGGTGATCTCGACTGCGACGCCCATGACCTTGGCGTCGCCGTCGCCGTCGCCGTCGCCGGGATGGGAGTGGATGGCGCACCGCCCGTCGCGCCGCAGGTCGGCTGCCTTCATAGCGTTGGGCATAGAACCGAACATCAGGTCGGGTCCGATGAACTCCACCTCCGAGGCGCTCACGCGCGGGGCGCCGTCGCGGCGCAGTGTGGCCAGCACATGGGTCTTGTACGCGTCGAACCGGGACCTCACGCGGGCGGCCAACTCGGGCGCCTCGCTCGCGAACTGCTGCCATGTCGCCATGGAAGACAGGATGACACCGCCCCCCTGACAGGTCCTGTCAGGTTTTCCGCGCCGATCGAGTTCCGCTCACACAGGCAAGCGCCGCCGCCACGCGGTGGAAGCGGGTGCTCGCCGCCCCGGCGCCTGCCTGTCCACCGACGAGTGGCTTACCGCGACTCTGTGGAGTGGACACTTTCGTTGGCATCGGCACTGTCCACCGCAGGATCGGACGCGCGGTCGGCTCGCCTGCTGCCGAGTACGCGTTTGGCGACCTCGATGACAATCGGCAGGACCGAGACAGCGACGATGAGCAGGAAGATGAGATCGATGTTGTCACGGACCATCTTGATCTGGCCGAGGAGAAAACCCAGGTAGGTGACGCCGGCGCCCCACAGCACGCCGCCGATGATGTTGTACATCGCGAAAGTCCGGTACCGCATGCCGGACGCACCCGCGACGACCGGTGCGAAGGTCCGCACGATCGGCACGAACCGGGCCAGCACGATGGTGATCGGCCCGTGCTTGACGAAGAAGGCATGCGACTCGTCGATGTAGCGCTTCTTGAAGAACCGAGCGTCGTCGCTCTTGAACAACGCGGTGCCGCCGCGCGCACCGATCACGTACCCGACCTGGTCACCGAGGATCGCGGCGATCGGGACCAGCACCAACAAGACCCCGATCGGCGCGAACGGAGCGATCTCGGTGGACTTCGACGCCGCGATCAAGCCCGCGGTGAACAGCAGCGAGTCGCCGGGCAACAAGGGGAACAGCAGCCCCGACTCGATGAACACCACCGCGAGGAGACCCGCGAGCATCCAGGTGCCGAAAGAGTTGAGCAGGTTCACCGGGTCCAGAAAACCCGGCAGCAACGCCAGATTCGTGGTCACCTGACTGGCCATGGGGTACATCATCATTGGTGGGCTACCTACCTGAACTCAGCGATCAGAAGCGGACACGTGCGGCACGGGCATGGGGATGGTCGGCAGGTTCATGTGCTGCCCGCCGACCATTTCAGGCCCCACTGTAGTCGCGATCGACGGCTCGATCGCCGGTGAGGTAACCGACCTCGCACTGCACTGCCCAACCTCGCTCCGCGGCTGATCACGGGCGGCTTCGGCGATCACCGGGGACCCGCCCAGTCGGAGTACGCCACTGCCAGAACCGATGGTCAAGCCCTGGGTTCTCGGGGTACCAGCCCCGCGCAGATTGTGGAACGCTACCGATTCACGCGGTTCCCGGTCGAGCTCCGGGGCTGACCACACCGAGACGAAGGACCACCGAACCCATGCGAATCGCAGGACTGACCGCCCTCGCGGCGGGCGCACTGATCTTCCCGGCCGTCCTGGCTCCCGCTGCCTCGGCGGAGGTGGAGGACATCACCATCTCCGCCTGGGGCAACAGCGAAGTACCCGTCGCCTGCGATTATGTGGGCGCCAACTGCAGTGTCATGGCCCGGATGTTCGGCTCCGACTACGCCCTGCCCGCCACCGTGACGATCAACGGCAGCGAGCTCGATTCGCCCGAGCGCCTCGACTACCCGGACCGGCAGCGCAGCGCTGTCCGCGGCACCT
This sequence comes from Nocardia sp. NPDC058633, assembly GCF_042717045.1. Classification (NCBI taxonomy): domain Bacteria; kingdom Bacillati; phylum Actinomycetota; class Actinomycetes; order Mycobacteriales; family Nocardiaceae; genus Nocardia; species Nocardia sp. NPDC058633. The sequence continues at coordinate 82,366 of NZ_JBHXRA010000018.1, read as the reverse complement.
GGCGCCCGCCGGCCAAGGGTACGTACACGATCGTGGCCACTCAGGGCTCCTCCACCAAGACCCTCGTCGTCGAGATCACCGGAGACGCCCAGCTCGGCAGTGGCTCGGCGGGACTGTTGCCCAGCGGTTCCAGCTGACCGAGGAGCGCGGGCGCGACCATGGCCGACACCGGACGCGCGCCTACGCGAATCCACCGGCGCGGACCATCCGCGCGTAGAGATCGTCGGCGCGCATCAATTCCTCGTGCGTCCCGACCGCCCGTACGCTGCCGTCTTCCATCACCACGATCCGATCGGCGTGCCGCACGGTCGACAAGCGGTGAGCGATCGTGACGACGGCGTGGGTGCGCGCCCGCACGGCGATCGCTTCGACAATCGATGCCTCGGTCAAGGTGTCGATCTGTGAGGTCGCTTCGTCGAGAAGCAGCACGTCGGCGTCACCGAGCATCGCGCGTGCCATCGCGATCCGTTGCCGCTGCCCGCCCGAGAGGTCGGTGTCGCGAACGTGGGTGTCCAGGCCTTTCGGCTGGGCCGCGACGACCGAATCGAGGCGGAGAAGGCGAAGAACCTCGGCTACCTCCTCATGGGTGGCATCGTGGCGCAGGAACCGCAGGTTGTCGCTCAATGTGCCCGGCACCAACGGCGACTCCTGCTCGACGTAGGCGATCCGCGCACGAACTTCCGACATGGTCAGGTTCCGGTACGCCACGCCGCCCACTGAGATGGACCCGGTGTCGGGTTCGACGAATCGCAGGATCGTCGAGAACACCGTCGTCTTGCCCGCGCCGGACGGCCCAACGATGGCCGTGTGGCCCGTCGCGGGAATCCGCAGCGTCAATCCCCGCAACGCGTGCGGTGCGTCGGGTGCGTAGCGGACGGTGACGTCGTCGAAACGCACGGCCGCGTCGGGCTCGGCGGTCGTCGCCTGCGCAGGCTCGTGCGCCACGTCCGCTTCGGAGTGCAGCGTCTCCATCTCCCGGATCCGCATGGCGGCCGCGATACCCGACTGCATGGCCGTGATGTGGGTGGTCAGTTCTTGGATCGGTCCCATCAACGTGAACGCGTACAGCAGGAACGCGATCAGCGTCGAGACGGTCAGCGAACCGTTGTCGACGCGCCAGGCGCCGATGGCCAGGATCGCGATGATGGCGCCCTGCACACCGGTCCACGCGACGGTCCATGCCGTGGCCGAGACGCGCACCGACTCGATCGCGTGTGTCCGCGCGTTGCGGGCGTCGGCGCCGATCAACGTGGCGATGCGGTGCTCGGCGCGTGCCGCCTTGACGGTGCGCACCGAACGCAGGCTGCCTTCCAGCACTCCGCCGAGGCGGCCGAGCGATTCCTGAGTTTGCGCGTCCGCCTTGGCGATTCGCGGCATGAGCGTTGCGAACAGCATGCCGACGACGACGATGGCGAGCACAGTGACGCCGAGGAGCATCATGTCGAGCACCCCCATGAGGATCACGGTGCCCACCGTCAGGAAGGTGGCGTTGATGATGCCGATCACCGCCGACGACGCGGCCTCCTTCAGCAGCAAGGTGTCGGCCGTGACGCGCGTGACCAGCTCGCCGGTGGGCCGCGCCTGCACCGACGGAACCGTCGCACCGAGCAGTCGTCCGACGAGCGTCGTGCGCGCGTCGAAGACGATGTTCTCGGCGACGGTGCCGAGCAGGATCCAGTAGCCCCAGCCGAGTGCGGCGCCGATGACGAGCAGCACCAACAGGGCGACGGTCGGGCCCGTGATCGACGCGCCCGTGCCGAGCGCGTCGAGGATCGATTTGGTCACCATCGGCGTCGCCATCACCGTCGCGGAACTGCCGAGGGCGAGGACGAGCCCCATCAACAGGGTGCGTGTGTGCGGTCGGGCATAACCGATCAGGACACCCAGGTTCGACAGGGTCATCGGTGGAGCGGTTGCGGTGGGAGGCGCTGTCGTCGTCACCCCTCAATGGAACAGCATTGTTCCATTTTAGTAAAGCGAATATCCAGGATGGATCTCGTTTATGCTGCACCTGTGGAGGATGTCGAAGAGACCAGTGCCCGCGAACGCACCCGCCGCGCGATTCTCGACGCGGCGGTGGCGACGTTCGCGAAATCGCCCAACGCGTCGCTGACGGAAGTCGCCGAGAAGGCGCGCGTCGGGCGTACGACGCTGCACCGCTACTTTCCCGAACGATCCGACCTGATCACCGCCGTCGGGCGAGTCACCGAACAGGCCGTGACCGACGCCGCGAAGCGCGCGCGCCTGGCCGACGGGACAGGCCTGGACGCGGTCCTGCGGCTGTGCCAGGAGTACTTCGAACTCAGCGATGTCCTCACGGTCATCTTCTTCACCTCAGGTGTGTACGACGAGGCCACGTCGAGCTTGTCCGACGACGACGCCATCGCGGCGATCGAACGGGGGCGCCACGACAGCTCGATCGACGCGGCGCTCGACGCCTCGTGGATCCTGAACATGATGTGGGCGCTGCTGTATGCCGCCGTCGACCACGTCAACCGTGGGTCGGCCGGCCGCATGCACGCGCAGACACAGGCGCTGACGAGTCTGCGCAAAGCGATAGTTTCGCCCGGGTGACCGGGACAACCCTGCCTCGAGGGCCGATCCCCGTCGAACCGGAGCCGCCACGTTCGCGCTCGTCGGCGGTGGGCAGATGCCGGTGTCGTCCGCGATTCATCCGGCCGAACCCGTTGGCAGATGGAACATCACACCCCGCTGACGGCCTTCGTTAGGGTGTAACGCATGGCCGAATCACTGCCTGACGACGACCTGCGGGTCGGCAACCCGGAGCGTGAACGCGCCATCGCGTTGCTCAATGACGCGTTCTCGTCGGGATATCTGGAGATCTCCGAGTTCGAGGAGCGGTCGGTGGTGGCCTACAGCGCACGGACCCGCGGTGAGCTGCGTGGGGTGCTGGCGCAGCTTCCCGTTGCCGCGCAGTTGTTTCCCGATGAGATGTCGCGGTCGGCCGCGGTGGTGCCCGTTCCGCTCGGCGTGCGGCCGATGGAGATCGCGGCCGATTGGACGACGGTCCGGCGCAAGGGTGTCTGGCAAGTGCCCGCGCGGCTGCTGGTCACCGGTTCGTGGGGAACGATCGACTTGAACTTCGTCAATGCCGAATTCCTCGGGCCGAGCGTCGATATCGAACTCCAGGTGTCGGTGTCGACGGTCAAGATGATGCTCGGCCCCGATCACGAGATCGACTACAACGGCGTCGACGTGATCGGTTGGTCGAGCGTGAAGGACAAGGCGGGGTCGCCGAAACGCCCCGGCGGGCAAGTGATCCGGTTGGTCGGGGCGATCTCGGGGATGAGCGGAATCGTCATCCGGCGGCGTTGACGCTCAGCTCGGTGCCACGTCGCAGGTCGGGAGTACGGTCGAATTCGGTTCATTCCGACGCACCACGGAAAAGGAGGCGGTCATCATCGCGATGTCACTGCGCCGAGCTTGCCCGGATGACGAGCCGTTCCTGTGGGCAATGCTCTACGAGGCGTCCCATGCCGCGAAGCGAGGGGCGCGCGATCCCGGGCAGCTGCGAGCGATACCGGAACTGTCGCGTTACCTCGAAGGCTGGGCCGAAGCCGCGGATCTCGGCATCGTGGGTGGCGAGGGTGAGCATTTGCAGGGCGCGGCATGGGTTCGGTTGCTGGACAAGGCGAATGCGGGATACGGATACGTCGACGACGACATTCCCGAACTGGCCATCGCAACGATTCCCGCCGCTCGGGCAACCGGACTCGGCACCGCCCTGCTCACTCGCCTGCTCGCCGAGGCCGAAACCCGCTACCCCGGTGTCAGCCTGAGCGTCGACACCGGCAATCCCGCCCGGCGTCTCTACGAACGCACGGGATTCGTCGAAGTGGCCCGTGCCGACATCATCAACGCACCGGAGAGCACCAGCACAACCATGCTCCTGCGCTTCAGCTGATCTGTCGCCCAGGCGAACCGGAACGCTCGCAACTTTCACGGGCGCCCGGCGTGATCACCAGCGTCGAGATCAGTGCGATGGCGTGGAGCTGTCGTTGGATTCAGTGAGGGCGCGGGCCAGAATGCGGTGCACGAAGTCGGCATCGGCGGGGGCGTTGTCGATGAGGATCGCGGTGCACAGGCCGTCGGAGGCGGCGACGAGCGCGGCCCCGGCCTCCGGGTCGTCGGTGAGGGTGGCGGCCAGGTCGGCGACGTTGTCGCGCCAGCGCCGCGCGAGGGGGGCCAGTGCCGGGCGCCGGGCCGCGAGGGTGGACAGTTCGCGTTCGGCCAAGGCACGTTCGCGCCCCGCCCCGGCGGAATCGGCGATCAGTTCGGCCAGACCGCGAAGCTTGTCACCAGGATCGTCGATGATCCGGCGGATGCGTGCGGTGTATCCGTCGGCGACGCTGGACAGGGCCGCGACCAGCAGATCGTCGAGGGTGGCGAAATAGTAGGTGGTCAGGCTGGTGGTGATCTCGGCCTGCGTGGCCACGGTGCGATGGGTGACGCCCGCGGCGCCGTCACGGGTGACCACGGCGAGGGTGGCCTCGATGATTTCGGCGCGGCGCTTGTCGCCTCTGGCCTTGCGGCCATCGATGGGCCGATGCTCGTCGGTCATGCGCCCTCCTGTGTGTTTCGAGGGTAGTCGAGCCGGTCAGTACTCAACCGTTGCGGGATCTCGACTCGCCCCGAGCGGACGTACGTGTCGCAGTACCGTCAGGCAGAGCGCGGCTGCGGCGACGATGGCGATGCCCGCGATCACGGCGGCGATATTCATTCCGGCGACGAATGCGTGCTGCGCGGCTCGTACGACTTCCGCGGGCACTCGATCGGCCACCGACAGCGCGCCGTCGAGGCTCTCGGTGACCTGTTTGCCGACCTCGGGCGCGACATTTTCCGGTGGGGTCACCCGGGCCCGGTAGAGCGCGGTGGTGAGGCTGCCGAGAACGGCGACGCCGACGGCGATTCCGAGTTCTTGGACGGTTTCCGACAGTGCGGCAGCGGAACCGGATTTCGTCGGCGGTGCGGCGCCGACGACCATGTCCGTGCCCAGTGCGGCGACCGCGCCGAGGCCGAGATAGACGAAGGCGAAGCCGGTCACCACTCGCACCGGATCACCGGCGTCGGCCAGCGCCAGCAGTGCGTAACCGATCACCGAGACCCCGAGGGTGACGGCCATGACTGTGCCGGGACGTATCCGCCGGGCGATCAACGGTGCTCCGATGGCGGCGACGAACATCGCGGTGGCGGGCGGGCCCATCCACAGTCCCGCGACCAGTGGTGTGAACCCCTCGACGAGTTGGAGATACAGGGTGACCAGGTACATGGTTCCGCCGACTCCGATCAGTCCGATCAGCAGCACAGCCAGCGCCGCGGAGAACGCCCCCTTCGCGAAAAGGGTGACATCGAGCAACGGGGAGGTCAGTCGGCGCTGCCTGCGCACGAACGCGATCGCGGCGAGCACGGCGAGGACCGCCAGTGTCACCGTGCCGAGGCCGGGCCCGTGGTCGGCCGCCAGCTTGATCGCATAGATCAGCGGCAGGATGGCAACCAAGGACAGCGCGACACTCGCCGGATCCAGTGCTCCTGCCTCGGGGTCGGCGTATTCGGGCAGCAGAACCGGCGCCCCCACCAGCACGATGACGGCGATCGGGACCGCGAGCAGGAATGCGGCACCCCACCAGAAGGCGCCGACCAGCGCGCCGCCGACGACCGGTCCGGCCGCCATGCCCAGGGCGAACATGGTCGCCCATATCCCGATCGCCACCGCGCGCTGACGCACATCGCCGAACATGTTGGAGATCAACGACAGCGTCGACGGCATCAGGGTTGCTCCCGCTGTTCCCAGCAGGGCCCAGGCAAGGATCAGGAGCCCGGCGCTGGGGGCGAAGGCCGCGAATACCGAGACCGCCGCGAACGCGGTGATGCCGATCATCAGCAGACGGCGCCGACCGATCCGGTCCCCCAATGTCCCGCCCGTGATGAGGAATCCGGCGATGAAGAACCCGTAGGCGTCCATGATCCACAGCGTCTGTGTCGCGGAGGGATCGAGTGCCTCGACCAGGCTGGGCAGGACCAGATAGAGCACCGTGACGTCGAGGCCGAGCAGGACCGTCGGCAGCGCCAGTAATGCCAGCCCTGCCCATTCCCGTGCGCCTGCCCGCCTAGTCGCGACTTCCGTCATCTCGGCTTCCTCCCGCTCAATGTAATTGTACGTTAGTACAAATAGTACTTTCGTACAACTAGATTGCGCAGGCTCCGATCACCGTCCGCAAGGCGCGATCGCAGTGGCCCGGTCGGGAGCAGAACGGCTTCAGTCGTTCTTGAAGGGGTTGAAGGTCTTTCCGACGAGGTAGCCCAGGCGGATGGGCAGGGGCTTCATAGCGGCAACGGAGATCTTGTTGACGATGCCGGGGACGCACACGGGTTTGCCGTGCATCACCGCTGCCAAGCCTTCGGCGACAACGGCGTCGGGCTGTTGCCAGAGGATGCGGGGCAGGTGGTCGGCTGTGTCGCGAGTGCCCATCACATCGTGGAATTCGGTACGGGTGAAGCCGGGACACAGGGCGGTGACGTGGATACCGTGGGGCTTGAGTTCCATGTCCAGGGATTGCGAGACATTGAGGACGTAGGACTTGATACCGGTGTAGAGCAAGCTTGCACCGGGTGGACTGAACGCGGCGACCGAGGACAGGTTGATGATGCGGCCCCAGCGGCGGTTCTTCATACCGGGGATGACCAAGTGGGCGAGTTCGGTCGGGGCGGTCACCATCAGCTGGATCTCCCCGGACAGGGCATCCCATGGAGTGTCGGCGAACGCGGTCTTGCCCGACAGTCCGGCATTGTTGATCAGCACATCGATGTCCAGGCCCTGTTGGTCGGCGTAGTCCACGATCGCGGTGGGTGCGGCGGGGTCGGTGAGGTCGGCGGCGAACACCTCACAGCGCACACCGTGGCGATCGGTCAGCTGCGTGGCGAGCTCCTGGAGACGATCGGCGCGGCGGGCCACGAGCAACAGTTGGTAGCCACTTGCGGCCAGGTGGTGGGCAAACGTCGCGCCGATGCCGGCGGACGCGCCGGTGATCAGGGCGGTACGGGGGGATGTGGTCATGGGTCCTTCGTTCGGATGGAGGCCGACAGGTGAGCGGCGTTCAGGCGGGTAAGCCGGGCAGTTCGCGGCGGCCGGGCGTAAAGGAGAGCCGGGCCTTGCCGATGTCGCCGCGGTAGGAGCCGACCGGGCCGGTCAGCAGGAAGGGTCGAGGGACGCGGCGCTGAGTGTCGGTGAATCCCCAGGTGCCCATGCCCAGGTAGACGCCGGGCGCGGCACGTCGCACCTCGTCCACCATATTGATCGACCCACACATCGAGGTGTAGGCGCGGTAGACGAGCGTGTAGGCCGGGGCTCCGTCGTAGCGTGACGGGGCCAACAGCGTGCGCATCGGATAGCGCTGCCGGACCCGGCCGAACTCGCCGAAAGTGTTGTAGCCGCGTCCGCCGTTCTCGTCGACGGGCCGGAATGCCTTGCACAGCCACGGCCCGAGCGGGTTGGCCACGGCCACCTTTCCGGTGACCACGGCGAACAGGTTCGGCTGGGCGAGCAGAGCGGCGGTGTACTCGCCGTCGATCTCGGCGATCGTGGGGGCTTCCAAGGTGGTGAACAGGTCGAGCAGGCCGCGGGTATCGAGTCGGCGCAGCTCATCGGCCGCATTGTCGGGGTCCATGGGAACCTCATCTCCTGATTTCTTGAACGTTGCTCAAGAAGCGTAACGCCTTCTTGAGCAACGTTCAAGATAGGGTGGTGAGGTGCCAAGGAATCGACGTCCGCAGAACCGCGAGGAGAAGCGCGAGGAGATCATCGCCGCCGCGCACCGCCTGCTCATCGACGACGGCTTCGACGCGGCTTCCACGGGGCGGATCGCCAAAAGCGCGGGAGTCGCTGTCAATACGATCTACTGGTACTTCCAGGACAAGGACGAGTTGCTCATCGCGGTCCTGGACCGCATCCTGGCCGACGCGCTCTCCACCTATGCCGAGATCGACGGCCTGTCGTTGACCGAGCGGCTGCTGTGGGTCGTCGACCAGCTGGAACAGCTGCACGGGCTCGTCAACACCGTGCACGCCCGCGTAGCGGCCTCCCCCGCCATCGACGCCTGGCACTCCGGTTTCCACCAGGTGGCCGACGCGCTGTTCGCCGACAACCTCCGCGCGGCGGGAGTCGCCGAGACCGACCTCGCCGCCATGTCCGCCATCGGCACCTTCGTCATCGAAGGCCTGCTCACCCATCAGCGCGACGACGCGGACAAGCGAGCGGTCATCGACCTGCTCGTCCGCAGCCTCACCCCCGCCGCCGGTCGACCCGGGCCGAACTGACCGGCGCCCAATGGTTCTCGCCACTGGAGCTTTGGGCGAATCGGCTGTCTCGACAATTCGCGTCATGGTCGACGACAACCGCAGGGCCGCCACAGTGGATGGTTATCGTCGGACACCATGACCAAGAACCGGCCATCGTTGTTTGCCGTGATCTACATCGCCGGCTCGATCTTCCTTGGACCGGCGATCGCCGTGGCCGGATACGTGATCACCCCGGCCAACGGCGACTACTGCGATGTGAGCCCGCACGGCAGCCCCGGGCAGCGAGAACGCGATTACGCGCTACTCGAGGGCATTCAGACCACGGGCTCGATGATCATGCTCGCGGTCGGACTGTTCCTGCTGATCTACCTGTGGACGAATCGCCTCCGCATCAACTCGTCATCACTCGTGCTGACCAACACCGGGATCCTCGTCATGGTGGCCGGGTATCTCCTCGTTCTCATCGCAGGCACGGCCGCAAACACAAGCTGCTGACGACCTGCACGAGACCCCAGCCCATGCCCAGACGTCGGATCAGCCCGTATCCGCTTGTCCTACCCGGATGTATCCACCCACCGGGGCTCCGCTCGCGACGCACTCAGTCCCTGAAGGTAATTCTCTGCAAGACCTGCGCTTTTCGCGCGCCGTTCGTCACGATGAAACAGCCTGAAAACGATTCCGCGCCAGGACAACGCGAGCCGGCTCGCTTGTCAATACGGCCATGGCACGCCTAAATGGAATTATCTCCATGATCTCCCAGGGGTTCCCTTTCAGCTCGACCGCGTCTGGCCGTTTCTACCCTGGGCAGGGAAGAGTCGACGACCAGGCAACGGAGCCCAAGCCCCGGTCTGCGACATGAGACACACCCTTACGACGTGACCTGCCCGAGCATCACACGCTTCAGATAGGCGTGTGCGGCCAGCGTGCAGTAGTGCTGCCCCTTGAACGCCTCCGGGATACCGGGAGTGTCGTACGGGACGTACAACGCCTTGGACGGCAGGTGCAGGACTCCGGCGGCATCGATGGTCGTGGTGGGGAATTCGGCAACCCACTCCTGACCGGTCACCGCGACGGTGTCCGGGTCGATGACGATGTCGCGAGGCTTGTGCACCAACATTTTTCGTTCATGGTTGGTGAGATCCTTGGCGACCTCGCGCACCGTTCGCTGGTTGACCTCCGCGCAGGTGCCTTCCTCGCCAGCGACGCGCGCACCGTATTCGGCGGCGATGTGGTCGGCCGATTTCCCTTTGCACCGCACCTGTTTCGGCTGGGTCTTCGCGGCATCCTCATAGGTTGTGTACCGCGTGGTGGTGAGCGGGCGGAGCTGTGGCTTGGACGTGGCGAAACCGGCCGCGTCCGGATAGTCGACATTGTCGAGGGTTCCACCCGCGTGTTCGAACTTGCGCGGGTGTAGATCCGCGGTTTGCGCCTGCGCGCGAATGCACAGGTTGCCGTAGTCGGTCGGGTCCGCCCCCGCGGGCGCCGCGGAGAGCGGACTCAGCGCCACGGCGGCCAGGGTGAGAGCGAGTGTGGAAACACGCCGAGTTGATGCGGACACGCGATTCTCCGTTCTGGAACAGACTTTTCGTACAGGAAACACCGTTCCTGTGGGAGAAACAAGGGTTGTCGCGTCTCGCACCGCGGCATCAGTGCTCGCGCAGCAGGCGGCCCGCACCCTGCACACGGTCGTCCAGGCCGTGCTCGCGCAGCGCGTACCACAGGGTGGCGGCGTTGATGGCGACGACGGGTTTGCCGAGTTCGCGTTCCAACTCCTCGGCGAGGGCGACGAAAGACAGGTTGGTGCCCACCTGCACGATTGCTTGCACATCCGGTCCGTCGATGTTCGCGACGACCTCGCGGAGCCGGTCTGCCTCGACCCGGGCAATGTCGGTCGCGGTCGCGCAGCGCAGGCCGGTGATCGCGGCGACATCGAATCCCGCCTCGGTGAAGAACCGGCCGACTTCGATGTCGGCGATCGGCTGGTATGGCGAGAACACCGCGATACGACGGCAACCGAGTTCACCGAGGGCTGCCCGGCACGAGCTCGCGCCGGTCGTCACGGGTAACCCGGTGCGCTCGCGCAGGCGCTGTTCGAAGGCCTCGTTGCCCGCTACCCCACCCCAGAAGGTCTCGGCGGACATGCCCATCACCAGGCGATCCGGCTCGGCGGTCAGCACATCGCGCACCGCGGTGTCGATGGAGGTGCGGATCTGCCCGAGCAGGGCTTGGAAGTCCTCGTCGTTGCCCATCACCGGGTTCGGGATGTACATCGATCCCGAACGGAATGCGATGCCGGGCAACGCGGCCCGCCAATAGTCGTGTTCGACAACAGTGTTCGTGCTCGGCACGATCACACCGAAAACGGCTCGGGTGCCGACTGCGTTGGTCATCTACTCTGCTCATTCCTCGATCGGTCGGGTGTCACGTCGGGTCGGTGGCCCGCGCCAGCAGGTCGTCGACGGCGCGATGCGCCCGGTTCCGCTCGGCCGGCCGGTCGAGCAGCAGCGCATCGACCAGTAGCGGCGAGACAATCGCCATGGCGGCCTCCTCGACGTCACACTCGGCGGTGACAGCGAGCGCGCGGACCGACCGGTGGACCGGAGCGAGCAAGTCCATGACGTAACGCTGACGCAGCGGCACGCAGTCCGGATCGGTCGACGAGGCGGTGACGAGGGCGCGCAGAAAGGCGGCAACGGGCTTGTCGCGCAGGCGATCACACAGCAGATCGACTTCGGCGTGCAGATCGGCGGCCGGGTCGCCGGACGGTTGCGGACCCGGATGTGGGGCGACGGCGATCAGGGCCGCGAGGAAGTCACGCGGCATCGGCCAGTGCCGATAGATCGTGGTCCTGGCCACGCCCGTCACCGCATGCAGGCGTTGCGGCGTCAACGCGGCGCCGCCCTCGGTGAGCAGGAGATCCAAGGCCGCGGACAGCACGAGCTCTGCGGTCTCGGCGGCGGGACCGGCGGGGCGTCCTGGCTTACTCACAGTAATAAACGATACATCTTGTCGTGGTTATTAATAACCAGTACATTCTGTAGTGGAATTACCGCTCGCTTCAGGAGGACCCCATGCGTCCACATGTCGAGATCATCGACGAACGCGATCTGATCCAGCACCCCGCCGAGTTCCAGAACGCCACCGGCAGTGCCGAACAACGCAATCTCAGCTACGACGAGGAAGACGGCTCCGCCTCGCTCAAGGTCCGCTTCACCAGCGACTGGTCGCGGCCCGCCGGCGTACATCACGCCGCGACCGAGTGGTACGTGCTGTCCGGACAGGTCACTATCGGCGATACCGCACTCGGTCCCCACGGCTACTGGATGGCGCCGATCGGGGTGTGGACACCGGCCATCTCCGTGGCCGCGGGCACCGAGATCCTGCTGTTCCGTGAGGGGGGCGACTGGCACTTCGACATCGCCGACGCGGACCGCGATTTCGTCCGCGACGACCAGAAACTGGTCGTCCTCGACACCGCGTCGATGCCGTGGATCGATGTCGAGGACGGCAGCCCGATGCGCTTCGACCTGGGCGGCACCCCCGTCCCCGGCCTCTACATCAAGCTCCTGCAACGCGACGTGACGACCGGCTCCTACACCCGTCTCATCAAGGCCAAGCCCGGGTGGCGCGAGGAACCCCTCGCTCATCACCCGTGCAGCGAGGAGGCTTACTGCCTCGACGGCGGTTTCGACTACAACTTCGGAAAGATGTGGCCCGGAACCTATTTCTGGCGGCCTGCCCTGATCCGCCACGGTGACTTCACCGCCGACGCCGAACACGGGTGCACCTGGATCGTGCGCTCGGATGCCGATCTCGTCGACTGGTACACCGACAACGCCAAGATCGAAATATCCGGCGACGCGACGAACTGGGGACCGGGCTTCGCGCACAGCCTCGCACCACGGCTGGTCGAGCCGGTCCGCTCCCGTTCCATCGGAGCGTGGACCGACCCCACCTACCAGTAATCCGACACCGCCGGCGCTCCCCGCGGCGCGGTCGGCGTCGGCACGGATCAGCTGCCGTCCGGGCCGCGCCGCAGGTAGCGGCCGTGCGCAGGCCCCTGCAGTTGGCCCTTGCGCACGATGTGGTTTCCGCGCAGGAACACATCGGTGACGCTCGCGGTCATCTCGAAGCCTTCGAAAGGTGTGTATTCCTGCGCGGATTCGGAGTCCGCCGCCCGCACCGTCCATCGTGCGACCGGGTCGACGAGCACGACATCCGCGTCGTATCCTGCGGCCAGGTGCCCCTTGCGGCTCAGCCCGTAACGACGGGCGGGGTTGGCCGCGGTGAGTTCGGCGATGCGTTGTAGTGACAGGCCACGCTTGCGTCCCTCACCGACTAAGCCCGGAAGCAGATATTCGGCACCTCCGAAGCCGGATCTGGCGAGGAACACATCGTCGCGATCGGCGCCGAACTTCTGTTCGGCCCGGCAGCACGCGTGATCGCTGACCACCCAGTCGATCTCGCCTGCCAGCAGATGTCGCCACAGCGCCTCCACATCGGCGCGCTCACGCAACGGCGGATTCACTTTGCCGCCGATACTGTGGGCGGTGTCGACATCGGCGAGCAGGTGGCCGATGGTGACCTCGCGACGGAAGTTCACGTTCGGGAACGCCTCGGCCATCGTCAGCGCGGCCGCCAAGGCCTTCTCCGACGACAAATGCAGCAGATTGATGTTGGCCAGGCCCGTCTCGTGTGCGAGATAGGAGGCGATCGTGATCGCCAGGCCTTCGGAATGCGCTGGGCGCGAGGCGCTGTAGGCGCGCAGCCCGGTCTGCGTGCTGTCCTGTTCGACCAGCGCGGTGTAGGCGGCCATGATCTCGGCGGTCTCGCAGTGCAGCGACAGCGAGATGTGGTCGCCGTACTTCTCGCGGGCGCGCTGGATTCCACGCATCACGAATTCGAAATGGGCCAGGTCGTAGCGTTCGGTCGGCCCGATCATCAGGAACTCGGCCTGGTCCGATGATCGGCCGTGCAGGCCGTGTCCGCCGTAGAACATGAAGATCTTGAACGAGGCGATCCCGAATTCTTCGACGAGATAGGGGATTTCGTCGATGTGCTCGGCGGTCATCGGCGCCAGGTGCAGGCCGTAGTCCACCTGGGATCGCCCGGCCATCCGGTCGAGGACCTCGGGGACGAAATCGCGATAGGAACCGCCGCGGTTGAGGTAGTAGCGCCCGGTACGCATGTAGGTCAACGAGGTGGTGACCCCGCCCTGGGCGCAGGCCCGGCTCTCGCTCTCGGTGTCGGCGGCGAGATCTCGGTAGATCCCCCAGTGCTGGTGGGCGTCGACGACGCCGGGAAAAGCGAGCAGGCCGTTGGCATCGATCACCCGCGTCCGGTCGTCGGCGGGCAGGTTCGGGCCGATCGCGTCGATCGTGTCCCCGGAAATCGCGATGTCGAGGGGCTCTGGATTCTCCGACGGTGGGCCGTCCGGACGTACCACGCGGGCATTGCGGATCAGCAGTTCGGTCGCGGGCACAGCAACCTCCAAGTTTCTCTGTACGAAACAGCATTACCAATTTGGCGATCATCGCAGTAGCATGCGCTGGTAGTCAATGTCGCGAGCTCCCTCACCGTTTCGGTACGGGAAACGCTCGCGGCGTGAAGGAGTGAGCGATGGTGCAGTCGCTGGCCGGAATCCGGGTGCTCGATGTGGCGACGCTGTTCGCCGGTCCACTGGCGGCCACCCTGCTCGCCGATTTCGGCGCCGACGTCGTCAAGATCGAGCATCCGAACGGTGATCCGGTGCGCAGCCACGGCGCCCAGCGCGACGGGATCGGGCTGTGGTGGAAGATGCTCGGCCGCGGCAAGAAGTCGGTGACGTTGTATCTCGGCTCGCCGCAGGGCCAGGAGATCTTCCGGCGCATGGTCGCTGACGCGGATGTGGTGATCGAGAACTTCCGGCCCGGAACCCTCGAGCGGTGGGGACTCGGCTACCCCGAACTGCGTGCCATCAACCCGCGCGTGGTGCTGGCACGGGTCACCGGATTCGGCCAGTTCGGGCCGTACGCGAAACGGCCCGGCTTCGGAACGCTCGCCGAGGCGATGAGCGGTTTCGCGGCCGTGACCGGTGAGCCGGATGGCCCACCCACCCTGCCGCCCTTCGGGCTCGCTGACGGAATCGCCGCTCTGACAACAGCTTTCGCGATCATGACCGCACTTCGTGCCCGCGAACACGACGGTCACGGCCAGCAGGTCGACCTCGCCATCATCGAACCGATCCTGACCCTGCTCGGCCCACAGATCATCGCCTACGACCAACTCGGCGAGCTGCAACCTCGGATGGGCAACCGGTCGTCGAACAATGCGCCGCGCAACACCTATCGCACCGCCGACGGGGGCTGGGTCGCCGTCTCCACCAGCGCGCAGTCGGTCGCCGAACGGGTGGTGCGGTTGGTCGGTCGACCCGATTTCATCGACCAGCCCTGGTTCGCCTCTGGCACCCGAAGAGCCGAGCACGCCGATGAACTGGATGCGGCGGTCGGCGGCTGGATCGCACAGCACAGCACCCAGGAGGTGATACACGCCTTCGAGAAGGCCGACGCCGCGGTCGCGCCGATCTATACGGCCGCCGACGTCATGGCGGATCCGCAGTTCCAGGCACTCGGATCGATCATCACGCTGCCCGACGACGAGCTCGGCCAGGTGCGCATGCAGAACATCCTGTTCCGACTGTCGCAGACGCCGGGCGAAATACGCTGGACCGGGCCGACTTTGGGCGCGCACACCGTCGAGGTACTGGGTCGCTACGGCGTCGACGCGAGCAACATCGCCGAGCTTCGCGCTGCCGGGGTGATCCGATGACAACGACACAACGATCACAGGAGTCCGCCGTGCCCGAAGAAGCCGCCATCGATCCGTTGATCGTGGCCGTGCGCGGCGATATCCGGTTGATCGAGTTGGGACAGCCCTTCTTCACCGGTATGCCGTGCTCGCCGAATCATCCCGGCTTCCGGATGACGCTGGCCCGCAGGCACGGTGACATGGTGCGTGCCGACGGCGGCTCGGCAGCCAACGAGATCATCGTGACCGGCGGGCATGTCGGCACCCACATCGACGCACTCAGCCACGTCAGCCAGGACGGCGCACTACACGGCGGGGTCGACGCGCAGGAGGCCCAGCGCGGCGGCAAGTTCAGCGCGCACGGCGCCGAACATCTGCCCGGCATGCTGCGCCGCGGCGTACTGCTCGACATCGCGCGGGTGCACGAGACCGACACTCTCCCCGGTGGCTACGAGATCACGGTGGACGATCTGGAAGCGGCGGCCCGGCAGGCGCGAGTCCAGGTGACGGCGGGCGACGTCGCGCTGATCCGCACAGGATGGTCGCGGCTGTTCGACGAACCCGGCGCCTACCTGGGCCGGGAGACCGGCGTCCCGGGGATCGGCGTCGACGCCGCACGCTGGCTCGCCGAGCACGAGGTGTCGGCGACCGGTTCCGATACCACTGCCTACGAGTGCATAGCGCCGGGGGCAGGCCACAGCATCTTGCCGGTGCATCGGGTGCTGCTCGTCGAATCCGGCATCTACATCATGGAGCACCTCGCGCTGGAGGATCTCGCCGATGCCGGGATCAGTGAATTCGCGTTCCTGCTCGCCCCGTTGCGCATTGTGGGCGGAACCGGCTCCCCTATCCGCCCGCTCGCGGCGGTCAGCCGATGAACGACACCACCATCGTGGCGCGGGTGGCCGCCTTCGCCGCATCGGCGCGCGAGCGTGGGGTCGGGGACCAGCTGCGCGCGAACGCGGCGCAGCGAGTGCTGGACGTTTTGGGCAACAGCATCGCCGCGCTCGGGACGGCACCGGCACACGCCGTGCGCACGGTGATCACGGAGTGGGGCGGCGCACCTCGGGCCACCGCACTCGGCCTGCCGGGTCGCTGGCCTGACGCGAGTGCCGCGCTACTCGGCGGGACACTCGCGCACGCCATGGATTTCGACGACACGCATCTGCCGGCGGTCCTGCATCCCTCGGCGACGGTGGTGCCCGCCGCCCTCGCGGTCGCCGAATCCCGCAGTGCCGATGGTGCCGCGCTGCTGGATGCCATCGCCGTCGGGGTGGAAATCGCGGTCCGCGTAGGCATGGCGGGCTACGACGAAGCGCTGGGCAATTCGGTCTTCTTCGAACGTGGCCTGCACGCGACCGCCATCTGCGGCACCCTCGGTGGCGCCGCGACCGCCGCGATGCTGTCCGGCGCCGATGCCGACGGCATCGCCCACGCGATCGGCATCGCGGCGAGTATGGGCTCGGGTCTACTGGAAGCCAACCGCACCGGCGGCACGGTGAAGCGGGTGCACTGCGGGTGGGCCGCACACTCCGCGGTCACCGCCGCCGCCCTCGCGCGCGCCGGGCTGACCGGGCCACCGACGGTCTTCGAGGGACGATTCGGCCTGCTGCAAGCGTTCTGCGGCGAGCAGAGCAACCCGGCCGCGATCCTCGACGGTCTCGGCACGCACTGGGAGCTGCCCGGTGTGTTCTTCAAGCCCTACCCCTGCAATCATTTCACCCACGCGGGCATCGACGCGGCACTGCGGCTGCGCGCCGATGGCATCACCGCCGACGACATCGAGCGCCTCGAACTCGGTGTACCGACCGCGGTATTGCGCACCATCGGCGAACCGCACGCCGACAAGATCCGCCCGAAATCGGGCTACCACGCTGCCTTTTCCGGCCCGTACACCGTGGCGGCCGCGCTACTCGGTGGTGGCGGCCTCGGCGTGTTCCACCAGGACTTCACCGATGCGGCCGCCGCGGACCCCGACCGGCTCGCCCTCGCGGCTCGGGTCACCTGTGTCGCGGATCCGCGCTGCGACGCGATCTTCCCTCAGCAGTTTCCCGCTGTCCTCACGGCCTGGTTGCACGACGGTCGCGTCCGTACCGAGCGCGTCGAGGTGAACCGGGGTGGTCCCGGTAATCCGCTGTCCGGGAACGAACTCGCTACCAAGTTCCGGCTCAACACCGAGCGCACCTTCTCCGGCGATCGGGCGGACGAGATCAGCACGGTGGTCGCCGATCTGGCGAGTCAGCCCGGCCTGGACGCTGTGATGGCGCTGCTGCGCGAGGCGCGGTAGCGACGCCCCCGCGAGACACTGTACCCGGTGCGGCGCCGCGGTGCGCAACGGTTACGCGTCGACCGGTGCGGTTCGGGCCGGTTCCGGGAACAGACCGGCTCGGCCGAGGAGAGCGGGCACCGGCCGGCCGAGCAATTCGCCCAGCCACGAACCGGTTTCGATGACCCGTTCGATCTGCACGCCGGTCTCGATGCCCATCCGGTGCAGCGTGTACAGCAGGTCCTCGGTGGCGATATTGCCCGTCGCGGCGGGTGCGAAGGGACAGCCGCCGATGCCACCGGTGCTGGTGTCCAGGATGCGGACGCCGGCGTTCAGTGCCGCAATAGCATTGGCGTAGCCGGTGTTTCGGGTGTTGTGGAAGTGGAACCGCAGGTCCGCGTCCGGGGCGATCTTCGCCGCGCCGGTGGCCAGCGCGCTGACTTGATCCGGGGTGCCGACGCCGATCGTGTCGGCGAGCGCGATCTCCTCGGGTTGCGCCTCTGCGACTCGGCGCACGAGTTCCAGCACCGTCGATTCGGCGACGCTTCCCTCGAAGGGGCAGCCGAACGCCGCGGCGATCGTCACCGTGCGGCGCACCCCCGCCTCTTTCGCCCTTGCCGCCAACGCCAACCAGTGGTCGACCCCCTGCTCGGTCGAGCATCCCTGGTTGCGCCGACTGAACGAATCCGTGGCTACGACCACCACATTGATCTCGTCGACACCCGCCGCCAGTGCGCGATCCAAGCCGCGGTCGTTGAATACCAGCCCGGCGTAGGACACGCCGTCGATCCGTGGCACTCCCGCCATGACGGCCTCCGCGTCCGCCATCTGCGGCACCCGCTTCGGGTGGACGAAGCTGACCGCCTCGATCCGACGCAAGCCGGCGTCGACGCTGCGTTGCACCAACCGAATCTTGTCCTCGACCGTGACGATGACCGGCTCGTTCTGCAGGCCGTCCCTCGGCGCGACCTCGACCAATGTGACGTTCACAGATCCTCCAGATTTGCTGTCGACACAACGCTTTCGTCGCGGGGGTAAGTAGCCATCTTGCCGCTCCGTTCCGCTAAGGGATACATTGTATCCAAATTGAGGGTTCGCGATATGTCCACCGCGACATCGACGCAGATATCACGGAATGGAGACCACCACATGGCAGTCGAGGCGACAACACCGACGGGTCCGCTTGCCGATCTGAGAGTGGTGGAGATGGGACAGCTGCTCGCCGGACCGTTCTGCGGCCAGCTACTCGGCGACCTCGGCGCCGAGGTGATCAAGCTGGAATCCCCCGGCACCGGCGACCCGATGCGGCAGTGGGGCCGGGAGCAGTCGGCGGGCAAGTCGCTGTGGTGGCCGGTGGTGGCCAGGAACAAGAAGTCGGTGACCTGCGACCTTCGCGATCCCGCCGGGCAGCAGCTGGCACGCCAGCTGATCGAGCGCGCCGATATCGTGATCGAGAACTTCCGGCCCGGCACCATGGAACGCTGGGGCCTCGGATTCGACCGGCTACGCGAGCACAATCCCGGGCTGATCATGGTGCGTGTCACCGGATACGGCCAGTCCGGGCCGTACTCGCCGCGCGCCGGATACGGCTCCATCGGGGAGGCCATGGGCGGAATTCGCTATGTGACCGGCGATCCCGACCATGCCCCGGCCCGAGCGGGCATCTCGCTCGGCGACTCGCTCGCCGCGGTCTTCGCCACCATCGGCACCCTCGCCGCGGTGCATCACCGCGCGAATACCGGGCGCGGCCAGATGGTGGACTCGGCCATCTACGAGGCGGTGCTCGCGATGATGGAGTCGCTGCTGCCCGAATTCGCGGTCACCGGGTATCAGCGTGAGCGCACCGGGTCGGTGCTGCCGAATGTCGCACCCAGCAATATCTACCCCACCCTCGGTGGCGAGATGATCCTGGTTGCCGCGAACCAGGACACCGTCTTCGCCCGCCTCGTCGAGGCCATGGGCCGCTCCGAACTCGCGACCGACGAACGGTATGCGACACACAGCGCCCGCGGCGCCCGGATGACCGAATTGGACGACCTGATCGCCGCGTGGACCGCGACGTTCGAGACCGATGCGCTGCTCGAGCAGTTGCACGCGGCGGGCGTACCCGCGGGCCGGATCTTCACCGCGCGAGATATGTTCACCGACCCGCACTTCGCCGCGCGCGAGGCCATCGTGCGACTCGCGCATCCGGAGTTCGGCGAGCTGCCGATGCAGAACGTCTTCCCGAAACTGAGCGAGACCCCGGGCTCGGTGCGTCACCCCGGCCCGGAGCTCGGCGAGCACAACCAGGACGTCTACGGCGGTCTGCTCGGTCTCGACGAGAACGCCATCGATCAACTCGCCGCCGACGGCATTCTCTGAGAAGGAGCTCGCCATGACCGATCGTGCGGGCGACTACCGTCGCTCCGGCTACAGCGCGCGCCTCGGCGCGGGCAACTCCCCCGCCGTACTGGTGGTCGACATCTGCGCCGCCTACGTCACCGACGGCTCACCGCTGCGCGCACCGGTGGAGGACGCGGTACGCGCCGCCGCCGACATCGTCGCGCAGGCACGGGAATCCGGGCTGCCGGTGATCTTCACCCGCGTGCATTTCGAACCGAACGGTCCCGACGGCGGGCTGTTCCGCCGCAAAGTGCCCGTGCTCCGAGTATTCGAGCAGGGCAATCCGCTCGGCGACTTTCTCGACGACCCGGCACCGGCCCCCGGCGACGTGGTGATCACCAAGCAGTACCCGAGCGCCTTCCACGCCACTGCGCTGGCGGCGACCCTGGCCGCCCGACGCGTCGACACCCTCGTCATCGTCGGTCTCACCACCAGCGGTTGCGTGCGCGCCTCCGCGACCGATGCGATGCAGCACGGTTTCCGGCCGCTGGTCGTCGCCGACGCCTGCGGCGATCGTGACGCCGCCCTGCACGAGGCCAACCTCACCGACCTCGACATCAAGTACGCCGATGTGCTCAGCCTCGAGGAAGCCCTCGCGGTACTGCGCCCGGAGCCCTCGGATCGGCCACGCCGCTGACGGTTCTGCCGCCCGAACCGTCAGCGCCGCACTGTGTTTCAGCGCAATTCGATGGTCACCGCAGGGTCGGATCCCGCGGCGGTGCGCTGGATGGTCTCGCGCGCCTCGGCATCACCGAGCTGGGCACGGAACCACAGTGCGGTCCATTGCGCGGCGGCGTGCACCGACTGATCACGAGGCATGGTTGCCTCGTGATGGTCGGGTGCGGCACCGGGTGGGTTGTTCTGATCGACGAGGCCGAAATGGTTTGCCCCGACAAGCCTGACGAAGGCCGCGGTCGGTGTGCCGGTCAATCGGGTGAAGGTGTCGTAGGCCTCGGCTGGTTCGGAGACACCGTCGAGCGTGCCGTTGATCAGCATCGTCGGAATATCGTTCACCGTCACCGGATCCACACTGCCGCCGATCGTGGTGTTGGTGCCGTGGCCGACGATCGCGCGCAGTTCGCGCGGGTGCTGATACGACAAGCCGAAGCAGAACGGCATCTGGCATCGATTCGCGGCAGCGTAGAGGGCAGTCGCGCCGCCGAAGGAATGACCCGCGGCCACCAGGGTTTCCGGGTCGATCACGGTGCGCACCGGTGAGGACAGGTCGCCCGGCTGAGCGTGTGCCCACGCCGCGATATCGGTGAGCGAGTTTTCGCTGGCCAGGCTGCGGTCGATGAACGGCAGTGGGTAGTGCTCGGGAATCACCACCACGAAGCCGTATCCGGCGAGTTCGGTGGCGAACCGACCGTAGTACTCGCGCTTCACGTCGGCGCCGGGCAGCACCGCTGCCACCGGTAGTGCGCGATCGGTGCCCAGTGGATACCAGACCGTCGTCGCGTCACCGGCGATGCGGGTCTCGAAATGTGCGACGCCGATCTCGGCGGACGCGGGTGCTGGTGTCGTCACAGTCACCGAGAGCAGACAGAAGACGGTCAGGAAGAAGGCGCGCATGGAGCCCCCCGTTTCGGTTGCAGAAACAGCGTTTCGGTATGAAACTATGGCGGAACGGTACTTGGAAACACTGTTTCCCGAAAGTCGAGGACGAGGATTCCCATGGGCCAACATCCGCACGGTTGGTGGATCGTGCTGCACCTGACGCTGTTCGTGTTCTGGCTCGGCGGCGATCTCGGTGTGTTCTATTCCAGCCGGTCAGTGATCGATCCGGCGCTCACCCCACCCGCCCGCGCCACGGCGCTGACGATCATGAGCGGCTTGGACCTGGCGCCGAAGATCTGTCTGGTCCTGTTCCTGCCCAGCGGAATCACACTGATGGCCCTGGAGCCACACGGTGCGAGCCTGTTCGGCATCGCCCTGTTTCCCTGGTGGTCGGTCGTGCTGGTGTGGATCGTCGCCGCAGGCTGGTCGGCGCTGGCGGTGCAGGCACACCGCACGCACGGGAAGGTCGCCTCGGTCCGTCGCGCCGACCTCACCATCCGGATCGCCGTGATCGCGGCCATGGCCGGAGCGGGCGGCTACGCCCTGCTGGCGAGCGAGCCGTTCGGCGTGACGACCAACCCGCGCTGGCTCGGCGCGAAAATTCTGCTGTACACCCTGGCGATCGCCGCGGGGCTCGGCATCCGAATGACGTTGCGCCCCTTCGGTGCGGCCTTCGGCACCCTGATGACCGAGGGCTCGAGCGAGGCCGTCGAGCGCACCTTGCGGCGCAGCGTCGACGGTTGCCTCCCCTATGTGTGGCTGATCTGGGGCAGCGTGCTCGCGGCGGCGGTACTCGGTGTCATCAAGCCCGGCGCCCAGCTGTGAATCGTGGCTACGGCGTGTAGCCCAATTGGGCCGATATCGCCCCGGCCGCCTTCAGCAGCATCGGAACACAGTCGGCCATGCGCGGCTGGAAACGCGAGAGCGGACCGCACACACTGATCGCTGCCACGACCCCGCCGTCGTGGTCGAGGATCGGCGCGGCGATGGAGGCCGCCCCGATCTGACGCTCTCCCATCGAGATCGCATGACCACGCTTCTTCGTGGCGTTCAGTTCCGTGCGCAACTTGCGGACCGTGGTGATCGTCGCGTCGGTGAACGCGGTCAACTCGTGCCTGCTCAGATATTCGTCGATCTCCTCCTTGCGCAGGAACGCCAGGATCACCTTGGAGGAGCTGCCCGCATACAGCGGGTACGGCACACCGAGCACGACCTCCATCCGCAATTCCTGATCCGGCACCACCTGATCCACGTACATCCTGGTGTCGCCGCGGCGAATCGACAGGGTGGCGGTCTCGCCGGTCACCGACGCCAGCCTGCGCAGCTCCGGGGCGGCCATCACCCGAAGATCGGTGCGCGCCAGATACGCCCGGCCGAGCGCGATGGCGGCATGCCCGAGTGCGTAGCGGCGCGTGGTCGGTTCGAGGGTGATGAGATCGCGATTGCGCAGCGCGGTGAGGATGCGGTGCACCGCGGCCTTGGTGATACCGAGTTCGGTGGCGATCTCGGTGACGCCGAGATCGGGTCGACCGCTACGGCCGAACAGCAGCAGCACATCCATGGCGCGCTCGACCGCGGCGATCGACCGGCTCTGGGTGTCGGATTCGATTTCGGGCACATCGACAGTCTAAGCCGTCGATTTCCCGATGGGAAACACCATCCCCATCGGGATTCCGCTTGCGCCGAGTCGACACCGGGCGTTACCGTGAGTGGAACAATGTTTCCACTATCGAAACGGGTATCCAGGTGGAGCCTAATATTCTCCGCACGGTCCTGGCCCAATGGGCCAGCGGCGTCGTGGTCGTCACCACCGTCCGAGCCGATGGCACCCGACACGGCATGACGGCCAGTTCGTTCACCAGTGTGTCCCTCGACCCACCGCTCATCTCGATATGCCTCCGTTCCACGAGCACGACCTGCCGAAAGATCCGCGAGAGCGGCGTTTTCGCGGTCAACGTCCTCGGGCACGATCACGAGGCCATCGGCAGACGCTTCGCGTCCATCGCCCGGCCTGCACCAGCGGATCGTTTCACCACCGGGCGTTGGGACATCGCGCGCACCGGCGCGGCGGTATTGACCGACGCCGTCGCGTGGCTCGACTGCGCACTCACCGACTGCCACACCGCGGGCGACCACACCATCGTCGTCGGGTCCGTGCGCGACGCCGCGACGCCCCGGCCCGCCGCGCCACTCATCTACCACGACCGCAACTATCACGAGGGGATCATCCGATGATCGGTGCACGACTCGTCGAGGACATGACCGACGCCGAACGCGAACGCGCACAACGGGTCGACGCCGTGCTACCTGCCCTACGCGCGGCCGCCGAGGAAGCCGATCGGCTCGGCACCTTCCCCTCGAGCCATGTCGAACTGTTGCGCACGGCCGGACTACTCGGGTTGGTGGTGCCGGAGAAGTTCGGCGGACTCGGTGGCACCCTGCGGGATCTGGCCGCCGCCACCTTCGCGATGGGCACCGCCTGCCCGTCCACCGCGCTGGCGTTCTTCTTCCACAACACCAGCGCCTCACGCGGCCTGCTGCCGCTGGAGGCCATCGACGCCGGACTGTTCGCCGACGACGAGATCCCCCTTGTGCGAGCCTTCGCCGAGAAGGTCCTCACTCGCATGGCCGAAGGCAAGTGGCTGGCGAACTTCGCCTCCGAGGCGATCAAGACCACCGCGGCGAACATCACCATCGCCACCACCGCCCGCAAGGTCGAGGGTGGCTGGATCCTGCAGGGCGAGAAATCATTCGGCTGTGCGACCGGTGTGGCCGACTACTACCTGACCTCGGCCAAGCTCGAGGGATACGACACGGCCGAGGGGCTGGCGACCTTCTTCGTGCCCCGCGACGCGCCGGGGGTGAGTGTGCGGGCGCCCTGGGACGGGCTCGGCATGCGGGCCACCGCCAACAACGGCATTCGACTCGACGGGGTCTTCGTTCCCGAAAACGAAGCCTTGGCGGTGCCCGGCGCGTTCGCGAAGATGCTCACCATGAGCAGAGGCAGTTTCGTCGGCAACCAACTCGCCATCGCGGCGGTCTACACCGGCTGCGCGCAGAACGTCTACGACGAGATGCTGGCGGCGACGACCACGAAGACCTTCGCCGATACCGGCGAACCGATCGCCTCCTCCCCCGTGCACCAGGTCCTCATCGGTGAGATGACCCGGAACTTGCAGACCGCCTACCTCTGGTTGCGCTATCAGCTGACCGTGGAAACCGCGGAGCCGCCGTTCAAACCGAAGTCGGAGGTGTTCACCCAGTGGCGTCTCGGCAAGGGCGCGGTGACCGAAGCCTGCTTCCAGGTCGCGCTCGGCGCGTTCAAGGCGGGCGGCACCTCGGCGGCGGGGATGAGCGGAGTGGCCGGGCGCGCACTGCGCGATCTGGCCATGGGATTGGTGATGACCTTCCCGGCCGAGCGCGGCATGCTCGAGGTCGCCCGCATCGTGACCGACGCCAAGGCGAACGAATTGTTCGCCACCGCACCGACGAAGGCGGACCGATGACAGCCGAACTCCCCGACATCGCCGACCTGATCGATGGGCAATGGGGCACCCCGGCCGTGGATCTCGGTGTAGTGCTGGAAGATCCGGCCACCGGGAAACCCGCCGCCAGGGCGGTCGCGACGGCGACCGAGCGCGTCGAACGGGCCATCGCGGTCGCCGACACAGCGGCGGGACGGATCACCCCTGACATTCTCGACGCGATCGCCGCCGCCCTGGACGAGCAGCTGCCCTGGATCGCGGAACTGGATACGCGCGCGACCGGCGTCCCGATCGCCCAGACCTCGCTGCTCGGTGCGATCGTGTCGGGGTCGTTTCGGCTCGCGGCCGAGCAATTGCGCACCGGAGCACTGCGCCAGGACCGAGACGGGGTCGAGGTGCATCGGCTGCCGGTCGGCCCTGCCCTGTGCCTGGTGCCGTGGAACGCGCCGGCGCCCATGGCCGCCCATAAAGTCGCCAACGCGCTCGCCGCCGGTTGCCCGGTGATCCTCAAGGTCAGCGAACTGGCGCCCTACAGCTCGATGGCACTGGCGGAGGTGATCGCCGAACACGTGCCCGCCGGCATGTTCCAGCTGGTGCATGGCGGTGCGCAGGTGGGCGCACAACTCGTCGCCGCGCCCGAGATCAAAGCGGTCTCGTTCACCGGCGGTCTCGGCGGCGGGCGCTCGGTCGCCACCGCGTCCGCCGGGATGTTTCGGCCCTGCCAGCTCGAGCTCGGCGGAAACAATCCGCTCGTGGTACTGCCCGACGCCGATCTCGATACCGCCGCGCGGATGGCCGCCGAACTGCTGACCACCTTGAACGGCCAATGGTGCCGGGCGCTCGGCAGATTGATCCTGCCCGCCGACCGGGCCGAGGAATTGGTCGACGCGATCGGTCGACGCCTCGCCGGACTTCGGGTCGGTGACCCCCTGGATCCGTTGACCGAGTTCGGCCCGCTCCTGCATTCGAAACATGTGCAGACCGTGCGTCAATCGTTCGTCGACCGCGAAGTCCGCACCTTCGGCGCGGTGCCGCAGGCCGGAAACTTCCTCGCCCCCGCACTGCTCGACGGTGATCTGCCCGATGAGGTCTTCGGACCGGTGGCCGGTGTCCTCACCTATCACCGGGTCGAGGAGGCCGTGGCGCTGGCCAATGCCGTGCCCTACGGCTTGGAAGGCTACGTCTGCGGTGCCGATGAACAACACGCGCTCGGGATCGCTCGACAGATCCGCGCCGGTGAGGTGAAGGTGAACGGCTCGTCCATCCTGAGCCTGCACCTGATGACGCCGCGTCCCGCGTGGGGTCTGTCCGGACTCGGCGAGGAGGGAACGGCGGAAACGCTGCGCTTCTTCACCGGTGCTCGCGTCGTCGGCGTCGAAGGCCGCTTCGCCCTGCACACCTCATGAGCAAGCCCACCGTTGTCGTCGTGGGCGCCGGGCCGGTCGGGCTCACCGCCGCGCTGACGCTCGCCCGTCGGGGTTTCCCGGTCACCGTACTCGAGCAGGGCGAGGAACTGGCTACCGAGTCGCGGGCCTCCACCTTCCATCCACCGACCCTGGAGATGCTGCGAGACCTCGGAGTCCTCGATGCGTTGTTACGCAAGGGCATCCTCGCCTCGACCTTCCAGTACCGCGAACGCGGCGGCGGCGAGATCGCCACCCTGGATCTCGAGGTCCTGGCCGAGGACACCCCCTTCCCGTTCCGTGTGCAGTGCGAACAGAGCCAACTCACGCCCATCCTGCTCGATGCCCTCGGCACCGACGCCGATGTCCGGTTCGGCTACCGGGTGGACGGGCTGCTCAGCACCGCCGATTCGGTGGTGCTGCGTACCGCGAAGGGGCCGGTGCACGCGGAGTGGGTCATCGGCGCCGACGGCGCGCATTCCGCTGTCCGGCGCGGCCTCGGCGTCGAATTCGGTGGCAGCACCTACCCGGAACGCTTCCTGGTCGCCTCGGTCGATGAGGACCTGACCGCCGCACTGCCAGGGATCGCGCCGATCAACTATGTCTTCGACCCGGACGAGTGGCTGGTGCTGCTGCGCACCCCGCAGCACTGGCGGGTGCTGTTGCCGACCCCGGTCGACACCGATGACGAGGACGAATTGCGGCGGCTGCCAGAGCGTTTGGCGGCGGTCGTCGACCTCGGCAGGCCGTGGCAGCTGACGCATGCCTCGCTCTACCGGGTGCACCAGCGGGTCACCGACCGATTCCGGTACGGCAAGGTCCTGCTGATGGGTGACGCGGCCCATGTCAACAACCCGCTCGGCGGGCTGGGCATGAACAGCGGAATCCACGATGCGGTCCAGTTGGCGTCCGCGCTGGCCGATGTCATCGAGGGCGGCCCGGATGCCCGGCTCGACGAGGTGGCGGCGCACCGTCGCAACGTTGCCGTCGACCATGTTCAGCGCATCAGTCACAACAACTGGACCCGGATGCGCGGACGCGACGCCGGCTACCTCGATCACCTGCGCGAACTGGCCGCCGATCCGGTCGCCGTGCGCGCCTATCTCCGGCGGGCCTGCCTACTCGACTCGCTGGAGATCCGGCCGTGAGAATCGATCGCGAGAATCCGGCCCACCCGCGCGAGATCGTCGGCACCGTGACCTCGACCGCACCGGATGCGGTCGAGGCCGTGGTACGCGCGGCACATTCCACGTTTCGCGAATGGTCACGATGTCCGCCCGAGAACCGGTTCGCCGCGCTCGGCACCGCCGCGGACGCACTCGATGACCGCAGTGCCGACCTGGCGATGCTGCTGGCGCGCGAGACCGGCAAACCCGTCACCGATTGCCGGGGCGAAATCGGCTTCGCCGCACACTATCTGCGCTGGGTGCGCGACCATGCGGCCGATGTCTTCCGCACGCGGACAACCGACGACACGCACGGCCGGATCACCTGGTCCGCGCGACCGTTCGGAGTGGTCGCCGCCATCACCCCCTGGAACGCCCCGATCATTCTCTCGATGCTCAAGCTGGGGCCCGCACTCGCCGCGGGCAATGCGGTCGTGCTCAAACCGTCACCGCTGGCACCACTGACCGTCACCGCCGCGGCCGAACTACTGCCCGCCACGACAGTGATCCACGGCGGCGCGGATACCGTGCACGCGCTGATCGCGCACCCGCTGGTCCGCAAGGTCGCCTTCACCGGTGGCGAGGAAGCCGGGCGCGCGATCGCCGCCGCCGCCGGGCGCGCGATCAAGCCCGTGACGCTGGAGCTCGGCGGTAACGACCCCGCGGTGTTCCTCGACGACTTCGCCCTGTCCTCAGCAGATTTCGAACGCCTGGTCCTCGCCTCCTTCGCCACGGCAGGCCAGGTGTGCATGGCCGCCAAACGGCTGTATGTGCCGCAGACTCGGCTGGCCGAGTTCGTCGACTCCTATATCGCTGCCGCACAACGCATCCTGAGTGTCGGTGATCCGCTGGACGACGATGTCACCATGGGCCCGGTAGCCACCACGGCCGCCGCCGAACGCGTGCGCGGACTCGTCACCGACGCCAGGAATCGCGGCGCCGACATTGTCACGCTCGCCACCGCACCGACCTCGGAGGGCTATTTCCTCGACCCGATCCTCGCGCTCGGGGTCCCCGACGATGCCGACCTCGTCCGCCTCGAGCAGTTCGGCCCGGCCGTACCGCTGCTCACCTATCGTGAGGAAGCCGAAGTCTTGGCCAGGGCAAACGATTCCGACCTCGGCCTGGCCGCCTCGGTATGGTCGGCCGACGAAGACCGCGCCTGCGCGTTCGCCGCTCGCATCGAGGCGGGCTTCACCTTCATCAACACCCACAACCGCACCGGCATGTCCCTGCGGGCCCCGTTCGGCGGTATCAAGAACAGCGGCTTCGGCCGCGAATACGCCGAAGAGGGCCTGCGCGAGTTCGTCCAAACGACCGTCACACACGCCCCGGGGGCCTTCCGTCCGGGCGGCACCGGACTGCCCGCGAGTGCCTATCCGACCACGGCGCGACCGTAGCGATACATCACGTAGGACAGCCGGATCGCGGACCCGCGGGAAGTGCGCGGACTACCCGCGATAGTCCACGACGGCTCGACCGGCCAGCCGGGGCGCCAGCCATCGGGCGACCTCCTGATGCGCCGGATGCTGTTGATAGGCAGCCAATTCCGCTTCGGAGGCGTGCGTGGTGGTCAGGCACAGGTCATAGGAGACCGGTGTGTCGAGTTCGTCGAGGAAGACGGTGAGCGAACGGATGTGTGGAACAGCGCCGTCGAGGGCCGACAGCAGAGCACTTGCCTGGTGCGCATCGGCTCGATGCTGGAACTTCATCAGCACGATATGGGTCAGACCCTGGTCGCTGGTCGGCATCGGGGTACTCCGTTCGCGGATCGGCCGGACGGCACGGCGGCGACAAGCCTCCGTGCCGTCCGGGGATTTCAGTTGTTTCGGCCGCGCCTGCGTACTACGACGGCTACGGCGACCGCGGCGATCACCACCACGCCCGCGGCGATGCCGACCGTCATGGCGGTATTGCTGTCGGCGTCCTCGGACTCGGCCTCGGCCGTATCGGTCGCGGTCGCCGGCGTTTCGGCGGCGGGGCCGAAGGTCAACGGCACCGAGGCGAGGATCTCGGTCGCGTTCGTCAGGCTGGTGACGCTGAGCGTGCAGGCGCCGGGCGCTGCGGCGCAATCGGTGGTACCGACGGCGGCTACCAGGGTGATCGCCTCTTTACCCGGGTTGGGTTGCCACCGCCCCTGCCCGTCGGCGGCGCCGAGCATCGAACCGGCGAGATGACAGTCCGCGGGACCGGTGATCTGCGGTGTGCACTGCCCGACCGCCACCGCGGGCATATTCGGGGGCAGGCCGTCCAGCGTCACGGTGACGGTCTGCCCGGCCGCGAGTCCGGTGGACTTACTCACCTGCAAAGCCGGTGCGGCCGTCGCCGGGGTCGCACTCCAGATCGCGGCGACCGCGACGGCCCCGAGAATCCCGAGCGGGGTACCGATGCGTTTCATATATTCCTCCTGATGGATTTCACAATCGCCGCCGATCGGCGAGGGCACTACCGGCGACGATCACCAGCAAGCCCGCGGTCACCGCCCACAGCACGGTGGATGGGCCTTCGGTATCGGAGTCGGACCGCAGCGCGGCAGCCGGGGCAGGAGCCGGTGGCGCCGGCGGGCCGGAACCCGCGAAAGCCACCGACACCGCAGCCGAATTGGCGGCGATGACCGCGGGCGGTTCGGTGCCCGGCAGCGGTGCGGCCGCGATCACGCACTGCTGCTGGGTGCAGTCGATGGCGTGAAACGTGGGGTGCGCGGTCAATGTCAGCGGGCCGAAGGTGCCGTCCCCGCCGATATTGACGAAGGTCGCACCACCGTCGAGATCACAGTCCTTCAGCCCGTTGGTGAAGCCCTGTTTGCACATGCCCACCGCGACCGCCGCCAGACCGGCTCGAAAGCCGCTGCCGCTGACAGTGATTCGCTGTCCTTCGGTCAGATCGGCGCTCGCACTGACCTGTATCGCGGCGGGCTCCTGCGCGAATGCCGCTGCCGGAAAGCCGATCAGACATCCGCCGAGCAGTGCGGCCGCGGCCGCTCGGGTCGTCGTGGCGAAACCGTTCACGGCGCGCCTCCTTCGTTGTGTGAGCTGAGCACGCGCTGCGGAGGTGAGGCTGCAGGGTCGTGCCTGCCACAGAGCCGGGCCGCGACGAGTACGCAGGCGGCCAGCACGGTCAGCGCCGATCCCGTACCGACGACCCGACCGAGCAGATCAACGAGTCCCAGACCGGTCGAACCCGCGATCGCCGTGACAACCGCGGTAGCGGCGGCCCGATCGGCGCGCAGGCACACCTGCTCGTCGAGGGCCGTCATCGCACGGGCCGCCGCCGCCAGGGTCACGGCCAGCCCGATCGTCAGCAACACCGGCCCCGATGCGGTCGCCACGAGCACCGGTCCGCCTGCCGCCAGGATCAACAGCACGGGCACGGCGACCGGCCGACGCCCTGGCAGCGCGACCACGAATACCGCGGGTGTGGCAGCGAACAACAGCCAGGTGAGCTGCTCGGCTCCGAATTCGTTCCAGCGGAACAACAGCAGATGCAGCGCGGGCAGTACGGTGCCCCCGACCGCGAGTCCTACGGCGACATATCCCGCCAGCGCAGCACGGGGCACCGCGCCGATTGTGGCCGCGCGGCGCGACATCGGTGCTTCGGCGAGGCGTGCTCGCAACAGTCCGGTGCTCACACCGAGGATGGCGGTCAACGCCCCTGCGGCGATCACACCGGCTCCGGGATTCTCGTAATACCGGCCGCCCAGCCACGCGGCGGCGACCAGTCCCGCTGTCGCCGCCGCGTGCATGACGAGAAAGCTCTGGCGGCCGAGATCGGCTGCGAGGGTGCGACCGGCGACCAGTAGCGGCCCGGTGACAGTGCCGGCCACCAGCACCGCGACGGCGAACACCGCGACGGTATCCGCGGCGCCCGCCACCAGAACGGCGATGCCCGCGAGAACACCACACGCACTGGCCATTTCGACCGAAGTGCGCAACTGCCACAGACACAGCAACGCGGCGAACAGACCCAGCACCGCGCCGGTGAGCACGAGGTAGCCGACCACCGCGCCGGGCAGTCCGA
This sequence comes from Nocardia sp. NPDC058633, assembly GCF_042717045.1. NCBI lineage: Bacteria > Bacillati > Actinomycetota > Actinomycetes > Mycobacteriales > Nocardiaceae > Nocardia > Nocardia sp. NPDC058633. Next base: position 50,985 of record NZ_JBHXRA010000018.1, on the reverse strand, counting down.
CCACACCGCCCAGGGGTTTGGCAAGCAGCACCAACTGCCCACCGGCGACCGGTCCGGCGATGACTGCGCAGAGTGCGGCCGACACGGATGCGCGATGTCTCGTCATCCTCAACCTCCACTCGTGTTCCACTGAGAGAAACACAGTTTCACGATTGACATATTGAACCCGCGGCGCCAACCACTGTCAAGACAGGCTGAAAAAGCGACGTTTTCACGAATTACGGGCGCGTGAAATGTCGAACCACCCCTGGACAGATCCTTCACAGGGGTACAGAATCAGGGCACTGTTGGAAACAGTGTTTCGTTCTACGAAACGCTGGACGAGTGAGAGGGTCCGAGTTCATGACCCGAGTCGCGGCCGCACAGCTCGCCGCGGGAACCGACGTCGCGGTCAACCTCGACGCCTGCCTCCGCATGATCGACGCCGCGGCCGCCGCGGCCGCCGAACTGGTGGTTCTTCCCGAATTCTGTAACCACCTATCTTGGTACGAGGACCGTGCGCACGCGCGCCGAATGGCCTGCACACTCGGCGACGCATTCTGCGATTCGATCGCGCAGCGGGCGCGCCGACATCGGGTGTTCGTGAAGATCGGCGTCACCCTGGCCCGTGCCGACGGCCGCACCACCGGCACCAGCCTGCTGTTCGGCCCCGACGGCGAACTGCTCGGCGAATCCGACAAGCAGATCCTGATGGGCGCCGAGAACGACTATCTCGATCCGGGCCCGACCGAATCGCCGGTGCTCGAGACTCCCCTCGGCCGGATCGGTATGTACGCCTGCATGGAGGGCGTCATCAACGAGGTCACCCGGTCGCTGGCACTGCGCGGGGCCCAACTGTTGCTCAACAGCCTCAACTCCTTCGCCATCGACGAAGCGAGCCTGCACATTCCGGTACGAGCCGCGGAGAACAAGGTCTGGGTGGTGGCCGCCAACAAGGTCGGCCCACTGCTCCCCGCCGACCAACTGCCCTCGATCGCGGACCGCCTCGGGGTGCCGCAGGATCGGCTGCACGGTGCGGGCGAAAGCCAGATCGTCGGCCCCGACGGCGTCCCGGTCGCGGTTGCGCCCGCCACCGGTGAGGCGATCGTCGTCGCCGATATCGACGTGTCACTGGCCGATGACAAGAGCCGACCGGACGGCACCGACATCCTCGCCGCGCGCAGGCCCGAGCTCTACGCCCCACTCACCACCACACCGCGCGGGCGACGCGCGGCGGCCGGGGCCGATTCGCTGAGCACCGCGCTCGCGGTCGCCGACCCGGGACTACTGGCCCGACTCGCCGCCGACGGAGTCGAGTTGATCGTGCTCCCCGAGCTCGCGACGATTGCGATACCGGACGTCGTCGACGCGCTACACGGCACAACGGCACACGTGGTGCTGAGTGTGCGCGCCGGCGGTGCGCACCACGGTGTGCTGGTCACCGCCGACGGGGTGCTCGGCCGTCAAGCTCAACTGCATCCGACCGAACACCTTCCGTGGCTGACGGACCCGGGCACCGCAGTGACCGTCTTCGACGTGCCATGGGGCCGACTGGCCATCGTGGTCGGCGACGACGCGCTCTTCCCCGAGACCTTTCGGCTGGCCGCGCTCCAGGACGCCGACGTCGTGGCCGTGCCCTGCGCGCCGACCGAACCGTGGGAATTGGCACTCGGTCTGTCCGAACGCTCGGCGGAGAACCGGCTCAATGTGGTGGCCGCCGCTGTCGATGAACACGGCGGGCTGCGCGGCGCGGTGTACGCGCTCAGCCCCGATTTCACGCTGTGGACGGCGTGGAGCGGCCCGTTCACCGGTGTGATCAGCCACCCGATCGTGACCGCCGCACCGCCCGGCGCAGCCGATGTCCGGGCGACCGTGCGGCCGGCGCAAGCCGTGAACCGGAACGTATCCAAAGGCACAGACCTGGTGGACGGACGCCCTCGGTGGCCGCTGGACGAGGCAAGCGCAGTGACGACAGAACCGGAGCAACGATGAGTGAAACCGTGCGCCACGTCGAGCAGGTGGTCGACGCCACCGCCAGAATCGACGTCACCGAGACGTTCCAGGAATGGCGAGATCTGTTGAGCGGGCTGAAATCCCGTATCGCCGAACGCTTCGAGCTGACCAGAGATCCCTCGACCGAGGCCCTGGAGGACTACGGCGACGCGGCGACCGGACCATCGGGGAGTCTGGCCGCCTATACCGGCCCGGAGATCGACTGGCTGGTGCATTCCTGGATCGGCGACCCCCACACCGGTTTCGTCAATCTGCATCTCACCGCGTGGCTCGGACCGCAGATCCAGGTCCCGCATCTGGGCGTCGCGCTGCTGCTGTGGCCGCAGGGCTGGTTCTATGTCGATGCGGTACCACGCGGCGATCTTGTCGGCGACGGCGATTATTTCGACAGCTACTACGCCGACAATGACGCGCCGTGGTTGGCCTTCAAGGAAGAACATCCCGATTTCACCTGGTTCACCAGCCGCACCGGCTTCATCCGGTCCAGCCTGTCCCCCACCGCGTATTGCTACTCCTTCCCACCGAATCAGGCCAATCGCGAGACGGTCGCCGAGATTCTGACGGCTCGGGTCGAGCAGTGGCTGGGGTGGGTGGACGCGGCGACGCCGGTGCCCGTCGATGAGCGGGCCCGGTTGGCGGAGCGAGACCTGGCAATCCGTCGCAATATCGCCGAACGCGATCCCGCGAATGTTATGGGCGAGCGGATGTTCGGGGCGGATCTGACCCAGCGTCTGGTGCGTGGCCTGTGGGGCGGCGACCGAGTTCTGCCGAGGCCCGTCGGATGAGTGCGCACCCGATCCGCCCACACCACGTCGATGAGGTGCCTGCGTGAGACTTGTTCGTTCACTCTGGTGGTCGGCCCGCACCGCGGGAACCGCACCGTTCGATACCGCCCATCTGAAGGTCTACTACCCCGCCGTCGCCACCGGCGACGATGCCGAACGCCTGACCGGCGTCTTCGCACCCGATCCCGCGACGGTGCCGTATCCGGTGGTCGTGTTCGTGTCCGGGGTCAATGTCGGCCAGGACTCCTACCGCCGATTCGCCACCACGATCGCCGACAGCGGTTTCGTCGTCGTGACTTTCGACCGGGTGGCCGAATTGTTCGGCGGTCAGCGCGGTCTGACGTGCGGCGTCGACCTGGCCGCCGCCCGCCCGGATACCTACGGCACCCGCCCGACCTGCCCGACCATCGGCGCGGTCATCGACGCCCTCGCCGAGTTGAACGCGCAGGGCCCGCTGCGCGGGGCACTGGACCTGAACCGGATCGCGCTGGGCGGACACTCGGCAGGCGGCACCGTGGTCTTGCAGTCGGCACGCTTCTTCGATTCCGTCGCGGCGGTGTTCGCCTGGGGCGCGCACACTTTGGTGGCGAGCATGCTCGGCTGGCCCGCGGGCACCGTGCTGCCCGCGCAGGTCGATTGCCCGGTCCTGCTCGGCGTCGGCACCAATGACGGTGTGATCGCGGGCAGTGCCGACCGCTACGGCGAGGAGGGCGAGACCCGCCCCGATCCGGTGGCTCGCACCTTCCACGAGGCGCTGCCACCAGGCGAGCACCTGCTGGCCGTCATCGAAGGGGCCAATCACTTCGGTATCGCCGATGCCGATCCGACCGCCGCCCGCGCCTTCCTCGACGGCGGCGACGACGCGGATGCGCTGACCCCGTTCGCGCGCCTGACCTCCGCATTCCTGCGCACCCACCTGTGCGACTCGGCAGCAGCACGAACCGAACTCGCCGAATTCGTCGCCGCGGACATCCTGCGGCCCCACCGATCGGAGCGAGAACAATGCTGAAGAACTTCTGGTACGCACTGGAATTCGCCGACAAGGTCGGCCGCACGCCGAAGAAGGTGACCTGCCTCGGCCAAGACTTCGTCCTGTACCGCACGAAGGCAGGGTCGGTGGTGTGCCTGTCGGATCTGTGCGTACACCGCGGTGGCGCCCTGTCGATGGGGACGGTCACCGACGACTGCATCGCCTGTCCGTACCACGGCTGGCAGTACAACGCCGAAGGCGCCTGCGTGCGGATCCCGGCCAATGCCGAGGATCGGATCATCCCGAAGAAGGCCCGCGTCGACGCCTACCCCACCCAGGAGCGCTACGGCATGGTGTGGGCCTTTCTCGGCGATCTGCCCGAGGATCAACGCCCGCCGATCCCGGAAATCCCCGTCCACGATGATCCGAGTTTCCGGGTCGTGCAGTTCGAAATGGAGGTCGAGGCGAACTACGAGCGGACCTTCGAGAACGTAGTGGATGCCTCGCACACGCCCTTCGTGCACGGCACCAGGTTCGGCAATCCGGACAAACCCGAGATTCCGAGCTTTTCCATTCGCCAAGATGATTGGTCGGCGGAGGCCGATATCCAGCTCAGCCCGCCGCCGCCAGGCGGGCTGTGGGGGCTGCTGTTCCGGAACAAGCCCCGCCCCGAGTTCGTGACGGTCACCAACGGCTGGTACCTGCCCAACGTGGTGAAACTGCACATCAGGCTACCCATCGGTGATCTGCTGCTCTACGACTTCAATATCCCGCTGTCGCAGGACCGCACCCTGATCAAGATCCTCGGCTACCGCAACTTCTTCACCGGCAAATGGGCCGACGCCGACACCCGCAGAAGAATCAAAGCGATCCTGCTGCAGGACAAACCGATCGTCGAGGGGCAGCGCCCGGAGCTGCTGCCGTTCGACCTCGCCGACGAATTGCATGTCCGCAGCGACGCGCTGCAAATCGCGTACCGGCGCAGGCGCACTCAGCTGATCAAGGACGGGTGGTGGCTGGGCGAGGACGACACCATCACCGGCGACGGACCGCGTCGAACCGCCACCGTGATCGCCTCACCGGCCCGCCGCGACAACCCCGAACTCGCCCAAGCCTGGGTGCACAAAGCCCGCAACGGAGGAACACCGCGATGAGCCTGCCCACCGCACTCAGCGACCGCACCTTGCAGTCACTGAGCACCGCACTCGAACTCACTGTCGCCGAAGATATTCCGCTGATCAGCGCGATGTCACCGGAGCCGGTCGGCAGGCTGCGGGTATTGCACGGCGACCGGATCGACAAGCTCGTCGCCGTCGATCTGGTGGTCCCCGCGATCCACCTCGACAGTCATATGCTCTTCGCCTTCACCCCTCCCGACTCGGCGGTCCCGCATTTCACGCTGGATTCGGTGCACGGCGGCGAGTACTACGCCATGCACCTCGATCTCGTTCCGCGTGCCGATCTGGCGGTGAACCTCCCCTACCTCGATGCCGCATTCCTGCCGCTGACCCCGCTACTGGAGGCGGCCTGGCAGCTCGACGGTGTGTCGGCGGCGGCGATCGGTCCGCGGCAGCGGGCGATGATGTCGCCGTGGATGGTTGTCTGCCGAGCCACCGAAACCGCTTTCCGCGCGCTCGACACCACCGTCGACGACTATCTGCGGCACTGGCTCACCCTGGTGGACAAAGGAGTTCCCGCGGTCGACGCCGATACGGCCGTCCGCGACCGCGTGAACCGGGCGAATCTGTTCAGCCCGGAAGTGGATCCGGTCTGGGCGCAGGTGGCCCGACTGCTCGGTGACGATCAGACCGCGTGCGTGCGGGCGGAGCTGCTCGCATGACCGCCGCCGAAGCGCCGAGCCGGTGGCAGCAACGCATCGCGGGTGAATGGGTCGGCAGGCCGTCGCTGTTCGCCGCCGACGGCGTCTGGCGCGGTTTCGAAGACATTCGCCGCTCATCGGTCTTCGCCGACGGAACGACGACCTACTTCATGGACGGCGGTCTCACCGGCGGCGGCGAACTCGCCGGCCGGTTCGCGCTCGGTGCGCCGTTCGCCTTCGGCGTCGTCGACTCCGACAGTGATCGCCTCTACACCGGCCCCGACTTCTACGGCGCCGGGCGACCGTATGGCGGCTTCGTCGACGCGCACTACTACGGCCCCGGTTGGCAGGTAGGTTTGAACACCTGGAACCTGACACTCGGTGACACCCAGGTGTACTCCTCGGTGCTGTACCAGGGACCGGCCATGGTCGGGGTGTTCAACGGCGTCTACACCCGCGATCCGGCGCTCGCCGACGAACTCGTCGAGCACGAAACACGCTGCGGAGCTACTCCTTTCGTGCTGCCGACCAAAGACGCCTGCCGCTATGTCGGTGACTGCGAGCTGTGGGGCGCCGACCAGCGACGCCACGGCACCGTACGCATCACCATCGAGGTGACGCCGTTGAGCCTGTTGACCGCCGAGCACCACGTCACCTGGAGCGGCGCACTCGAACGCGAATACCAGGCGACGGTGCGCCGTGACGGCGTGCGCTCGTTCCACGAGGGTCCCGGCGCCTGGGGGAACGCGACGTCGTACGGCCGGGCCAACTACCCGGTGTTGCACTTCCCCGACGGCGGCAAACTCAACGGACGGGAGTTCATGATGGACGCCGAACCCGGCATGGGCGCGGGTGTCGAGCTCGCGGTGGTCTACGAACTGTTCGAGCACAACAGCCTCAGCGCTGTTTTGCACGGGGTACTGGTGCGCGCATGAGCGGGCCGACGACCAGCACCGTCGTGGTGACCGGCGGCACCCGCGGCATCGGGCTCGGCATCGCCCGCGCCCTGCTGCAACACGGGCATCGAGTCGCGGTGTGCGGCACCGATACCGAGCGGATCGACACGCTGCGCGCGGAACTGCCCGACACCGAACTGCTGGTGGTACCCGCCGATGTCACCGACCGGGAGCAGCTTCAGGCACTCTGGGACGCGACGGTGGCCCGCTTCGGGGGCATCGACGTCTGGATCAACAATGCCGGCATCTCGCACACCCGTACACCCGTGTGGGAGCTGCCCGCCACCGATGCCGCGAAGGTCGTATCAACCAACCTGCTCGGCGCGATCAACGGATCCGCCGTCGCGATCGCGGGGATGGCGGGCACGGGCGGCGGACACGTCTGGAATATGGAAGGCCTCGGCAGCGACGGTCGCACGGTGCCAGGACTGTCGGTCTACGGCGCCAGCAAACGGGCGCTGACCTACCTGACCAAGGCCTTGGCGAAGGAGGTCCCCGCCGGGGTGTCCGTCGGCTTGCTCAGCCCGGGCATGGTAGTCACCGACCTGCTGACCCACGGCTACGCCGACCCCGAGGAACTGGCCAAGGCGCGCAAGATATTCAACATCCTCGCCGACCGCGTCGAGACCGTCACGCCCTGGCTGGCCGAGCGCGCCCTCACCCACCGACGCAACGGCGCCCACGTCCGCTGGCTCACCACACCGAAGGTGATCGGCCGCTTCGCCACCGCGGGCTTGCGACGACGCGATCTGTTCGCCGAATGAGCACGGATGCAGTGGATTACCCGATCTCGCTGGCGATCGAGGATTTCGCGCCGGTGCTGTTCACCACCGCGGGCGTACTGCTGCTGCGCCGGGTACTCGGCGGCGGACCGGTACCGGTAGCGGCCGCGGTATTCATCGGCGCGGGCGGTCTCACCAAGGCCGGTGCGAAACTGATCGCCGCGGCAGGCGGGCCTGCCCCGCCGTGGCTGAGCGAGATGCTGTTCCCGTTGCTGACGCTGGGATTCGGCTTGCTGTGCACGGCCGCGGCCCGCACCAGGACGGGTACCTCGCCGCGCTGGCTCCGGTATCTGGTTGTCGGACTCACCTCGGCCTGTGGTCTCGGTGCCCTGCTGGCACGCGATTCGATCCCGATGCTGGTCAGCACCACGGTGTTCGCGACCATCACGGGGATCTACTTGATCGGCATCGCCCGCGACCGCGGCGACACCGTGGCCGCGGGCTTGTTCGGCGTGCAGCTACTGAGCTTCTACGTACTCGGTCCGCTCGCCTCCCGCCCGGACCAGACAGTGGCGTTGCAGTGGATCGAGCAGTTGTGCAACACCGCGGCCCAAGCCGCATTCCTGGCCGCCGCGTGGCGGCTGGCCGCCGCCACGGCGGTCTCCGAGAAAGCCTTGCAACCGGGAGATGAGTAATGCCTGACGTACTGGGCTGGCGACGCAAGTTCGGCGTACTCGCCCCCTCGACGAATACCGTGGTCGAACCAGATTTCGGCCGCATGAGCGTGCCGGGGGTCACCGCGCATTTCGGCCGCATCCACATCCGCGACCAGAACATGGGCGACGACGCGGGCATGGCAAATCTGCTCGCACAGATCCGCGCCGAAATGGACGGGACCTGTGCACGGATCATGACCTGCGAACCGGACTACATGGTGATGGGCATGTCGGCCGAAACCTTCTGGGGCGGCGTCGAAGGCAACCGTAAATTCATCCAGCAGATCCATGCGGCGACCGGACTGGAGGTCGCCACCGGCGCCGAGGCATGCCGCCGGGCACTGACGCTCTACGGCGCGAAGCGAATCGGCGTGGTCACGCCCTATCAGCCGATCGGCGACGAGAACGTGGTCCGGTTCTTCGGCGAGCTCGGCTTCGACGTCGCCGCGATCACCGGGCTGCGCTGCCCCACCGCGGTATCGATCGCCCATGTCACCGAGGACACACTGCGCGGCGCCCTGCGGGAGGTGGACGGCGACGACATCGACGCGCTCGTCCAGTGCGGCACGAACCTGTCCATGGTGAGCCTGGCCGATGAGGCCGAGCGCTGGCTGGGTAAACCGGTGATCGCCATCAATGCCGCGACCTGGTGGATGGCACTGCGCGACAACGGCATCAACGACCGGATCGAGGGTGCTGGTTCGCTGCTGCGTGAGCACTGAATTCTCGCCGCAGCCACAGACCGGTGCTCACCAATCCCGCGGCGAGTACCAGCTCGCCCGCATTGCCGAGCACCGGCACCACCGGCGTCGCGCCCGCGACCAGGGTCATCGTCGCCGCCGCGACCGCCAGCACCGGGTAGCGGCGCCGACGCCACAGCACGAGCCCCGCCGCGAGCACGACCAGCGCCGCGATGATCGCGGGCAACGCGCCGAGGGCCGAGCCGCCGGTGTACCCGTAACGCAGTGTCCCGGCCCACCACTTCGGCTCCAGCACGAGCCCGAGGACGCCGTGCCAGCTCCCGATCACGATCAGCGCCGCGGTCAGTACCATCGCGCCCACCCGGACATCAGTCCGCCGTGCCGCGGGCACACCCGCATGGTCGACCGCGGCGCGGGCCCACAGCACCAGCAGCGGTGTCAGCACCGCGTGCAAGGCGAAGCGCGGCAAGCTCAACGTTTCGAGCAGTCGCCCGATCCCCAGTGTGCTTCCCATGGCGATGATGGCGTTGTCGTAGCACAGCGCCACGCACAACACCGTGGGAAGCACCAACATCCGGCCGCCACCGGCCCGAATCCCGGACAGACCGAGCCACGCGAGGGCAAGGTGGCCGATGGCGAGCAGGCCGAACAGTGCCGAAACGATCACGCGAGAACTCCCCGATTATTCGGCATGTGTGTCAATCCTCCAGTAGGCGGCGCGCTTGGCGGATCACGGCCGCGTCCACCATTTTGCCGCCCTCATCGAGCAGGACGCCACCGGCGGCGGATTCGAATCGGCCCACGAGCACGCGGGCCCGCTCCAGGTCGGCCGCGGCGGGGGTGAACACCTCGTTGACCACGGGTAGCTGCGCGGGATGGATGCAGGCACGCCCGCGGAATCCCATCCGCGCCAACGCTGTCGTCCGCTCACGCAACCGGTCCAGATCGCGGAAATCGGTGTCGACGGGCCCCAGCGGCGGCGCGATTCCCGCCGCCGCGCCGGCGAGGACCACGTGGGTGCGGATGGCCAACAGTTCGCGTTCGTCGGAACTGGTTTCGATTCCCAGATCGGCGCGCAGATCCGCCTCCCCGAGTTGCAGCCGCCATACCCGAGGGGCGGCGGCGATCGACGCGGCGTCGAGCACGGCGGCCGCGCTCTCCAACAGCGGGCACACCCGAATCGCGCCGACGCGCGGTTCGTACTCCCGCAACACCTCGTCCGCCGCCCGAACCTGTTCCGCTGATTCAGTTTTGGCCAGGCATACCGCAGACACCGCGGGCAGTGCCACCGCCCGTAAGTCGTCGGGGCACAGTGAACCAGAGTTCACCCGCACCCAGATCCGTTGTCCGGCATCGGCGACCGTGCGCAGCCACGCGGAGACCTCGGCTCGCGCCGTCTCCTTCTGTCGCGCCGGGACGGCGTCTTCCAGATCGAGCAGCACGATGTCGGCAGGACCGGCCAGTGCCTTGTCGAACAGTTCCGGTCGATTGCCGGGGACATACAGCGCCGATCTCACCGGGCTCACCGTACTTCTCTATTTCTGGAACAGCGTTTCACCCATGGAAACTTATCGCGCTCACACCGGCGCCGTCCAGTGCCGATTCACGGCCACACGTCGCCAGGCCACCACTTGACATCCACGCGCATATGGGCGCTAATGAACCATCACAATTATGCAACGCCGTTCCGCAGAGCGAAACATGCGTTGCGCCTTTGTTGGAGTCACCATGAGTTTTCGAGGTTCGGTACCGGCCGCCGCGAGCGCCGCCATCATCGCCGCCTGCACCATTGCCATCACCGCCATTACCGCACCGACCGCCGGAGGGGACGCGTCGCGACTGCCTGGCTCGATCGATATCCCTTGCACCGCAACCACTCTGCAGCAGAGCGCGGACTGGTACCTGCCGACCGGAAACCCCAAAGGCACGGTCTGGATCCAGCACGGCTTCGCCCGCACCAACAGCAACCTCGCACAGCTGGCGACCACCTTCGCCGACAGCGGCTATCTGGTCTTCGCGCCCGCACTGCCGTTCCTGCATCTCGGCGGATGCACGTTGCAGAATCTCGGCGACAACACCGGATTCCTCGACAACGTCGCGACCCTGTTCGGTACCGCCACCGACCCCGACGGCGTACTCGCCCGCAGCCTCACGGCCGCGGCCGCACGCGCGGGCATGGTCGCCCCACCACTGCCCAGCGACCTTGTTTTCGTCGGCCACTCCGCCGGCGCCGAGGCGGTCGCGTTCGTCGCACATCGCCTTCATGTCGCGCACCAGGAGGTGTTCTCGCGCCTGCGTGGTCTGGTGTTGCTGGATCCGGTGAAATCCTTCCTCGGCGACAACAGCGACCGCGCACTCGCCGACCTCGACCCCACCGACCTACCCATCCTGACGATCGCCGCGGCACCGTCGCTGTGCAACAACCTCGGCAGCGGCACCACCGCAGTCCAGCAACAGCTTCATCGACCGTTCCTCGGCATCCGTGTGAGCAACGGGACGCACACCGACGCCGAGGGCACCAGTTCGGATTCACTGGGTACGGTTCTGTGCGGCACTCCGAGCATCGCGAACACGACGGTGCTCCGCACACTCGCACTCGGCTGGACCGGCGACTTCCTCGCGGGCACCAAGACCGCCGACTATTACCCCGCTACCAGCGAAACGGCAGTCACCCCCACCGTCGCAGCAGCACCGACCGCGACGATCCTGCCAGGACAGTGATCGGGCCTGGTATGAGATGACTGTGTCTCGATCACGAACCGGATTCAGTTCCGTAAGGGGCAGAATGCCCCTCGACAGCCGGTCCACGACATAGTCTGGACTGATGGCACGGCAGCCGGAAAGTAGCACCGAGCTGGTTCTGGGTCCGTTGCTGCGTCACGTCGGCGAATGCGACGCCACCGTCTGGGTCGAGACGTCCGCACCGTGCACTGTCGAGGTCCTCGGCCACCACGAACACACCTGGACCATCGCCGGACACCATTACGCTCTCGTCCTGATTACGGGCCTGGCGGCCGGTTCGGTCACGCGGTACGAGGTCGATCTCGACGGGACACGCGTCTGGCCGCTGCCCGACGCCCCGAACCCGTCCGTCATTCGCACACTCAGAGGCGACGCCGATCTGACCCTCGCGTTCGGCTCGTGCCGATTCGCCACACCGGCGGCGACGCGGGACAACGACCACTTCGACGCCGACGCGCTCGACGCCTATGCGCGGCGAGTCATGGAACGCCCACCCGAGGATCTGCCCGACGCGTTGTTACTGCTCGGCGACCAGGTTTACGCCGATGAGCTGCTGTCCCCGGAGATCTTCCGTCGCATCGACGAGTTGCACGACCTCGACCAACCGCCGGGCGCCCAGATCCGCAACTTCGAGGAGTACACCTGGCTCTATTCCGAGTCATGGTCCGACCCGCAGGTGCGCTGGCTGCTGTCCACGGTTCCGTCGTCGATGATCTTCGACGACCACGACGTCATCGACGACTGGAACACCTCCAGATCGTGGCGTGACGAGATCGAGGCCACCGACTGGTGGGAGGAACGCATCGTAGGCGCGTTGTCGTCGTACTGGATCTACCAGCACCTGGGCAACCTCTCACCCGCAGCCCTGGCCGACGACGAGCTCTACCAGCGGATCCGATCCGAGGGCGGCGACTGCGCGGAGTTGCTCCGCGATTTCGCATCCGCGGCGGACGAAGAAGCCGACGGCGCCAAGGGAGCGCAATGGTCGTATCGCCGCGATCTCGGCACCACCCGGCTGCTCGTCATCGATTCACGGTGCGGACGCATACTCGACGACAGCACGCGGTCGATGGTCTCCGAGCCCGAGTTCTCGTGGATCGAACAACAGACCGAGGGCGACTACGACCACCTGCTGTTGGGGAGCTCGCTGCCGTGGCTGCTGCCGCGCGCCGTCCACGACCTGGAGTCGTGGAATGAGCGCCTGGCCTCAGGGGTGCGGGGCCGACGTGTGACCGGATGGGCCGAAAAATTGCGGCGCTCAGCGGATCTGGAGCATTGGGCCGCCTTCCGAGATTCATTCGATCGGCTCGCCCGGCTCATCGCCCGCGTCGGGCGCGGACAGTGCAGCGGCCCGGGAGGACGAGCGCCCGCCACGATCTGCGTGCTGTCCGGCGACGTTCACCACGCCTATGCCGCGCAAGCGCAGTTCCCCGATGCCGTGCGGTCCCGGGTCTACCAGCTGACCTGTTCGCCGATGCACAACTACGTTCCGACCGCCATGAAGGTGATTTTCCGGGTCTCGTGGAGTCGGGCCGCCGGACGGGTGACGCGTTTCCTCCTGGACCGGGTGTCCACCGTTCCCCCGGTGTCGGTCGAGTGGAGTCGGGTCACCGGCCCCTTCTTCGGCAACCAGATAGCGACGCTGCGTCTGCGCGGTCGGACCAGCCGCCTCGTGCTGGAACAGGTGAGCACCGACGGCGGCCGTCCACATTTGACTACCGTCGCGGATGTGGTGCTGTCGACCGAGACGGACGGCTCGCCCCACAGCGGCATACGCCGAGATCTGTGAAAGACCAGGTCGCGGCGAGCCGAAACCTGATCTCCTCGGCGGGCTTCGAACTCCGCGGCATCGTCAGGATCGCCCGCCCCGAGCACAGGCTCACGTCGGTGCGACCGACTAGTCGAGAGCTTCGATGACGCCGAGCAAGGTATCGACCGTCAACTCGACCAACGGATCGAGATCCAACTCCGGCGCCTCGAAGTACTCGTCGGCTGCTTGATCGAGAAATCCGACCCATCCCCTGATGGCGGCGCGCGTCAACGGCTGAAGGGGTTCCCCCAGACCGGCGAGCCTGGCAACCTGTCGCGCTCCTTCAGCGCGGGCGTCTTGGATTACCCTCTCGATGTCCGGGTCGGCCAACATTCCCTCGCGGACCATCTTCACGTACACGGTGCGGTAGTTCTCGAGGAACTCGATGTGTCGCCGCACGAAACCCTCCAGACGCGCGCGCGTCGTACGTTCGTCGACTCTGGGGCTTTGGAAGGTGGCCAGTTTCGCCAGGACATCGGTCAACGCCGCGGCGACCAGTCCCTGCTTGTCGGTGAAGTAGTAGAACAGCAATCCGTGCGCCACGCCCGCCCGCCGCGAGATCGCAGCCGCACTGATGTCGGCATCGCCGCCCTCGCCGATCAGTTCGATCGCGGCGTCGATGAGCGCCTGTCGCCGATCTCGACGCGGGCGGCTTACACGACGAGCCTGGTCGGCACCTTTGGACGTATCTCTCGCCATCGCACACAGACTAACGGAAGCTGCCCTCCCGGCACCGATTCTGACTGAAAATCAATTTCTTGACTGATAGTCAAAATTTCGAGTAGCGTCGATCACATGAGCCGCGACTCGGCGACGCGTCGAAGCAGCCCGAGACGGCCATCGAGCCCCCACCTCAGAAAGGACGAGGATGGACTCATCGACCCACAACACACCGTCACCCGTGACCGGATCGCAGTCGGCAGCCCGCAGGCGATCGGCTCCGGACCTCATTGCGCACTGGGTGGTGAAATCCGCCCGCCGCGATCAGCTGGTCCAGTGGTATGGCACGGTGTTCGGCGCTGAGATCACCTACCAAGACGACACTGTCACGTTCCTGACCTGGGACGACGAGTCGCATCGTCTCGCGATCATTCCGGTGCCGAAACCTCTGAAGTTCCTGTTTCCGTTGGCCAGGTTTCGGCGAAAGGTGTATGGAATCGACCACATCGCACTGACCTTCCACTCGCTCGAGCGGTTGCTCGAGAACTACGTGCGGTTGAAACGCCTGGGGATCCGACCGGTGTGGAGCATCAATCACGGCCCGACGATCTCGCTGTACTACGAGGACCCCGATGGGGTGCGCCTGGAGTTCCAGGTCGAGAACTTCGGTCCCGGACACACTTCGACCTTCTTCTACACCGACGAGTTCGCCGCCAACCCGATCGGCGTCAACATCGACCCCGACTTCCTGCTCGGCCAGCTCCGGAACGGGGTACCCGAGGAAGAACTTCGACGCCGGGAAGCCGGAGTCAGGCCGGGGCGCCGGGTGGTCGCCAACAAGAAGACCCTCAATTTCCGGACCCTCTGATCGCCGAAACGCCGGAATCTTCGAAGTAGAAAGCGAATTCGATGAGCATCAGCGTTGTTCGAAGCACTGCCGGGTGGTGGCGCGTCGACAGTGACCGTGCAGTCCACATCGACACCGACGCCAGAACCACCGGGGACCTACTCGCCGATCGCGGTGCCATCGTCGCCGCGACGGGCAAGACCCGCACCGTCGACGAACTGGAGCTGCTGTCCCCCGTTACCGCTCCGTGCCGGGTCGTGGCGCAGTTGCTCAACTACCGATCCCACGCCCTCGACACCGGTGCTGACCCGAATGCCTTGCATCCCACATTCTTCCGCAAATCATCGGCATCTGTCAGCGGGCCGAACGATCCCATTCGCACTCCGGCCGAGGTGGGACTGCTGGACTACGAGATCGAACTGGGTGTCGTCATCGGGGCCGAGATTCCCCTCGGGACGACGGTCACCGAGGACAACATCGCACAGTATGTCGCAGGATTGGTTGTGACGAACGACGTCTCCGCTCGCGAGATCCAGCTGACCAGAACGCAGGTGTACGAAAGCAAGTCCTATCCCACCTTTACCCCGGTCGGCCCGCGACTGGTACTCCTCGATCAGGACGAGTTCAGCCGTATTCCCGAGCTTCGAATGACGTTGGCCGTCAACGGAGATACGCGTCAGGACCAGCTCATCGGTGATGATCTGATCACCCCGCCCGCGGCGGCACTCACCAGGCTGGCCCGTTTCCAGCACATGGCGCCGGGTGACATCCTCTTGACCGGCACGCCGATCGGTACCGCCATCTCGGCGCCACCCAGGATCGTGCAGATGGTCGGTGAGCTCCTCCCACCCGCACTGAAATGGAAGATCTTCTTCGCACGCCAGCAGAACAACCCCAAGTATCTCTCGGTCGACGATGTCGTCACCGCCAGCATCAGGACCGATGACGGGTCGATCGACCTGGGAACACAGAACACAGTCGTGCGATGACGAACCCGAGCGGAGACACCGCTGTCGGGGCACCGGTTGTGATCGTGGGCGCCGGCCCGGCGGGCGTGACCGCGGCTCTGCTGCTCGCCGCCCGCGGCATCCGGAGCGTGGTCCTCGAACGTCGGACCACGCCGTTGTTTCATCCCGCCGCACACGTCATCAATGCACGAACCCTCGAGATCTGGCACCAGTACAGTCCCGACCTGGCCGCAACGATCGCGGCCATGTCACCGCCGCACGAGACCGTCAATCTGATCAGCTGGTACGGATCACTCGCCGACCCTGCCATCGGCTCGATCGATCTGTTGTCGGACCCCGAGCGGAAAGCCGAGGTCGAGAGCCAGAGCCCCTACCTGGTTTCCCATATCGGCCAACACATCTTGATGCCTGTGCTGTGGGAAGCGCTCGACCGCGAACCGCTCGTCGACTTCCGGCGCGGAGTCACTGTGACTACGGTCGATTCCACTACGGGCGACGTCCGCGTCTCGACCAGGGCGGCGGACGGCGCCGAGGCCTCGGTTGTCCACGGGCAATACATTCTGGCCTGCGATGGAGCGAACAGTACGACACGGGACGCGGCTGGTATCTCGCTCACCGGCCCTGTCCTGGCGAACATGGGCAGCGCGTTCTTCACGTGCACGACGCTCTTCCCGGACGACGCGAGGCCGCTGCTGAGTTGGATCTACACCCCGCAACTGTGCGGAGTGCTGATCTCGCACGCCGACCACCGCTACATTCTGATGACCGCGTATCTGCACCCCCACCAGGACATCGCACGCGAAAGCCGGCGGTTCTGGCAGAACATGCTGCCTACGGTGTTGGGCGGCAACGACTTCGAACTGGAGTCGACGGGCACGTGGGTGATGACGTCCCAGACCGCCGACAGCTTCAGACGCGGACGCGTTCTCTTGATGGGCGACGCCGCACACCGGTTCCCCCATACCGGCGGATTCGGTCTCAATTCCGGCGTGCAGGACGCGCACAACCTGGCGTGGAAGCTCGACGCCGTACTTTGCGGGGCCGCCTCGCCAGACCTGCTGGATACCTACGAAACCGAGCGCCGTCCAGTGGTGGAGCAATTCGCCGAGCAGAGCGTGGCAAATCACTTTCGCCTCGACGCCATCGGCGGGCGGGTCGGTATCACCAATAGGACGCTACAGAAGGCGACAGAGGCAGTGCGTCGTCGCCCGCTCGCCTTGATTCCGGGGCGGCTGGTCGCGCCGCTGGCTGTCGCCGCGACCGGGCAGGCGATGCGCCGCGCTCGGTTACTACGCCCGGACGCTCCCCGGTCAGCGCAATTCCGGCAGCTCATTGCCGACGCGATTCCCGACCAAGTCGAGCACTTCGTATCGACAGGTCTGCAATTCGGCTATCTCTACGACAGCCCGCTGGTTGCCGCCGACGAGACCGAGAAGCCGACGGAGGATGTCGTCGACTATCGACCCACTACCTACCCCGGTGCGAGATTGCCGCATGCGCTCGTCGTGGTCGACGGCAAATCGATCCCGATACACGATGCAGTGGACGTCACCGAGCTGACCCTGTTCTCCTTTGCCGGCGATCACTGGCGCCGCGCCCTCGCGCACAGCCGGGTGCCCTCCCCCGGGATCACCGTCGTGTCCATCGCAGCGATCGAGCAAGACTCCGGCGCTCTGATCGATCTGTTCCAGGTCGGTACTGTCGGCGCGGTCGTCGTCAGGCCGGATGGTCACGTCTTCTGGCGGACATCGTTACCGGCTCGAGAAGCAACAGCAGCCCTTGTCGACGCCCTTGGACAGAGTTGGGGCAACTTCTACTGATTCGGGGTCGGCTTGGTCGAAGACCGAGTGGAGCAGGGTGCGGACCCGAGGCCACGACGTTGTCGGGTGATCGCACCGGCGTGGGCGATAACCCTGGCCCCTTGTCGGTCAACTTCGAGCGAGGGTCGTGATGGCGACGGTTCGACGGCGATAGTAGGCGATCGCGAGAGCGAGGGTGATCGGTCCCCAGGCGGCGAGAGGGGTAACACACACGGTCGCCACCGTCGCCCAGGCGGCGTTGCTGTATTCGACAGTGTCGATGACGCCGTACAAGGTCAGCTCCCGACCCCCGCCGATCGGAACAGTGGTGAACAGAAACGTGAGCATCAGGCCGCCGAGGGCAGCGGGGCCGAATACCGCCAGCGGCCGAACGCGTCTTCCCCCGAGGATCGGGACCCAGTCGGGCGCCACCTCGCCCCAGCCCCGGACCAGCCCGATGGTCGAGAACGCGATCGCTTCCGACAACGCACTGAGCCCGAGGATGTACAGGATGCCCACCCAAGCCGCCCAAGCGGCAGGCATGCCGCCCTCTTGAACCTGCCCCATGTCGAAGTGCAGAGCGAAGGGCAGTCGCCACAGGCACGACGGCAGCAGGAGTAGCGGAAGCGCATAGGCCAAGCGCATCGCCCAACGAGGAACGGGCCGCTCGGTGTCACTGACGGACGGTGGTCGGTGGATGATCTTCAGGTTCATGGCTTCTTTCTCCTCGGGGCGACGGTGGAGGTGGCGACCTCGCTACGCAGCGGATCAGCGGCCCCGAACCCAACTACAGTGCGGCCCAGCGAGTTTGCTGTCGGCCGGAATCAGGGCTTGACGGCATGCAAGACCCGCAAGCCACCCGGGCCGGTGTCGTCGTGAGCGATATCGAGCCCCGCCGCGCGGCAGTGAGCGCTCAACCATTGGTGCGGCAGACGCAGCTTGGAGTAGCTGTCGGTGGTCAGCGTCCACCCGCCGTCGCGTCGGACGTGCAGCAGGTCGTGCACGGCGACCGTGTTGTCGTCGGTGTACTCGAGCAAGCAGGTGAGAATTCGGTCATCTGCCTGGCGGACGAGGATGGCACGATCACTGCCGTGCAGCACCGGTGTCAGGTCGCGGTAGGTGACGACGAAGCTCCCGCCCGACCGCAGCGCCACAGCGACCTCCCCGATCAGCTGCCGCACATCCGAACGTCCGGGCAGATGCGGCAGGGTGTCGCCCATACAGACGACTGCTTCGACCGAACCCGGGTCAGCGAGATCCGGCAGGGCGCCACGGATATCCCGATGAACCGGACGCACGATCGGCTCGACCCCGTACCCCGCGGCGGACCGGGTGAGCTCGTCGAGCAGCACCGCGCTGGTGTCGACCGCGGTGACCCGCGTGAACCCGAGCTGTGCGAGGGCCAGCGCTTGAGTGCCCGGACCACAGCCGAGGTCGAACGCGGCACCTTTGTCCTGGCGGCGCGTGTCCAGTCCGAGCCGGCGAAAGAGTTCCAGCTGATCCGCCACTACGGTGCCGATGTCACCACCGAGCATCCAGACGTAGTGCTCGGCCAGGAACCGATCGTAGTGTTCGGTCGCTGTGCTCATGGACAGCCGCCTTTCTCACAAAGCCAGTGATATGGCGGCAGCCTGCCGGACGAGTAGCCTCGAAGGCCGGTACAAATTCTGGACTGGGGTGCGCATGGGACGCGGAATCGAATACTGCCCCGTGGCGGCGGGAGTCGAGGTGGTCGGTGATCGGTGGACGCTGCTACTGGTGCGCGAGCTCTTGCTCGGCTCGTACCGGTTCAACGACATCCATCGCGGCCTGCCGGGAATCAGCCGGACCTTACTGTCGGCACGGCTACGTCGGCTGCAACTCCACGGTGTGGTGATCCGAGTACTCGATGATCAGGACCGGCCCGAGTATCGGCTGACCCCCGCCGGTGCCGCGCTGGAGGATCTGGTCTGGCAACTCGGCGATTGGGCCCGCCGGTGGTCGTTCGGTGACCCCGAGGACGAGCAACTCGATGCCGCCTCAGCCCTGTGGCGCCTACGTCAGTTCGTCCGCCGCGACCACCTGCCCACTCGCCGGGTGACGATCGAGTTCATTGTGCACGGGACGACCGAGGAACGCGGGTGGCTCGTGCTCACCTCGGAGGAAGTCAGCGCATGCCGGCAACATCCTGGATACGACACCGATCTGTGGGTCACCGGTGAGCTGCCGGAGCTGCACCGACTGGTCGCCGGAACATCGACCGTCGAGATCGCTACTCGCTCCGATCGGCTCCGACTCGCCGGAGACCCCGAACTGGTCACAGGGTTTCCCCGATGGTTCTCCTGGCGTAACCCGATGAACTCGCAGTAAGCAGGCGCGATCGCTGATCCGTACAGCGCCGATTGTCGCCGGCAGCCGCTCTACTCGACCTTCGCCGCCAGTTCACGAACTGCGCGGACGAAGACGTCCGGGCGTTCGAAGTGGACATTGTGACCGGAGTCGACTTCGACCAGTGTCGCGGTGGGTAGGTGTGCCAGCACCTTGCCCACGTCCTTGTCGTCCATGGCCGCCATGAGGATTCCGTTTTTGTCGTAGTACGACTTGCGGTGCTGGAACCAGTAATTGGTGTGGATCAGCACGGCGGGTGCGGTGATGGCGGACAGGCTGGCCTCGGTATCGAATCCACGGTACCAGTCGTTGTCGAACCAGGACGCGCCGAACAACGGGTCGTAGTCTGCGATTCCGCGGAAGAAGATGTTCAGCACCGGAGGCAGGAAAAAGACCTCCAGCGGTCGGCCGGGATGGGTGCGAAGGTAGCGGCGGGAGTAGGCGGTGATCGGGCGTGCGAGCGGTCCGAAAAACGAGAAGATGCCGCTGTTTTCGATGTAGTAGCGCGAAAAGTTCCGCTCGTGGGCTTGTCCCAGAAAGTCGTGTGTCACTCGAGCCATGTCGCCGCCGGTGGTCTGCGCGGCCCTGGGCATGATCGAGGAGTAGTAAGGCGGGTCTTCGAGCACCGCCCCGCGCACGAGGTCGGGGCGTGCTGCTGCGAGCCAGGTGGCGATCAACCCGCCCGACGAATGCCCGGCGAGCAGTACGGGCGCACCGATCACCTCGTCCACGAACCGCGCCACCAGCTCACCGATTCGGACGTTCGTGTACTCGTCACCGGGCAACCGGGCCGAACCGCCATGGCCGTACACATCGATGGCGTAAACATGGTGCTGCTCAGCGAGTTCCGGCAGCACACGCTGATAGTCCTGCCATCGGGATCCTTGCCCATGGATCAGCAGCAGCGGAGTACCGCGAGCGGGCCCCTCAGCGTAGTTCGTCCGGTACCCGCCTACATCGGCTTGCTTCTCCGTGAAGCCGGCTTCGCGGACCAGCGTCATGGCTTTTCGGTAATACCCCAAGTCAGACTTGGAATTACGCCGCTTGATGAACACGACCGCCGCCGCGCCAACCACTCCGAGTCCCGCAATCCACCGCATGCGACGCACTCTATTCGCCGATCGCGGCCTCGTCTCTCCACACACAGCGGGCGTACCGTCCGATCGCAGTCGGTTCGCGCCCGAGCTCGGAAAGTTTCGCCGGTCACTTCTGAGTGCCTGCCCGGCTTCGGCGTAGCGCACGGGGCAGGGTGAGTGCGACTGCCACTGTCACCGCGATACCGCTGCTGCCCGCCGCGATGAGTGTGGTGGGCGCATCGGTGGTGTCCAGGAGCAGGCCGCCTCCGACGTAGGATGCTGCGGCGGCGATACCGATGGCGCCGTAGAGGTTTCCGAAGACGCGACCGAGCATTCCCGGCGCCACGATGCGTTGCAGCAGCGTGCTCGACGCGATATCCATTGCCGCGATACCGATGCCGCGCACGGCTTGCACGGAGAAAGCCGCGGCCACCGACCAGGCGAGACCGGTGAGCAGATTGCCCGCGCTGCTGACGAAGAAGCCGCCGATCAGCAGTACGGTCAGTGACAGCCGGGTGCCGACGCGCCCGACCAGCGCGTAACCGATCAGCAGGCCGATGCCCACCGCGCCGAGCAACAGACCGACCGCTGAATCATCGGAGTGCAGTGTCTCTTTCGCCAGGAGGACCAGGGCGACGTCGTCGACACCGTTACAAGCGACGACCGCGCAGAAGCCGAGGCAGATGATTCGGAGTGCGGGGGTGCGCCCAATATATTCGAGCCCTGTCTTCGCCTGGGTGAGCAGCGATTCCTGGACACCTTCGGTGCGCTCCGGTGGCATCGGGCCGATCGCGAGCAATACTGCCGCCGACAGCAGAAACGATGCGGCATCGACGAAGAGCACACCGCGGACGCCGAGGAACCCCAGCATGGCGGCCGCGAGCAGCGGGCCGAAGGCTTCAGCGGCGTTTGCGCCGAAGCCGATCACCGAATTGGCTACCGGCAGTTCTTTGTCGGCGACCAGCGCTGGGACCACGGAGCGCGAGGCGGGCATGAAGATGTTCGCCGCGATGGCTCGCGCGGCAACCAGTACGAGCAGCAGTGGCAATGGTGGCAGCGACAGGGCGATGAGCGCGACGAGCGCTCCCTGAACCAGTTCGCAGGCGATCATCACCCGGCGCCGGTCGAAACGGTCGCTGACGGCGCCGGCGATCGGGCTCAGCAGTGACGGCACGAAGTCACCGACCAGCAGCAACAGCGCGACGGCGAGGGCCTGGCCGGTGGTGTTCGCGACGTGCAGCATGAGCGCGACCAGGCTCAGCGAGTCGCCGGCGTAGGACACGATCCTCGCGGTGAACAGCGCGCTGAGCGGACGGTTGAACCGCAGCAGACGCACCGCCCCCGCGGTGTACTCGTCGTTCGCCGCGGAAGTCGGCATGGTCAGATTCCACCTCGGCCGACACAGGATCGCGCTGGACCGGTCTGTCCAGTGCGCAGGCGACTTATCGTGCCGAAACTGCCGTAGCCGCGCAACAGAAATACCGAGCAGGCTCGGGACCGACGCTCAGCAGATCGCGACAGGCAACATGGCAGCGTCACCGATCGCGAATCACCGGCTGGTGCTGCGATCTGGGTCTCACTCAGCAGTGGATCCGCGGGAGGTCGCTGACCACGAAGCCACCCGAAGCCGACGAATGCATGGACGCCGGGACCGGTCGCGATGCGGTGGCACTCAGGACCAGCTGTCCGATAGCGGGCTCTTCGTTTGCCGGAAGACCCAGTGTCGCAGCCAGTTACTACCTAGCTATAGTCTCAAGCGGCACTTCAGACTTGGGGTGATTGTGGTTGGTGTGATCGGTGGTACAGGTTCGGCGATGGTTCGAGCCTGCCATCGACGCTGTGTCTATCGAAGCAGGAGTACTGGTGCCGAACTATGCGCGCAAACGGTCCTACGCGCTCCCCCTGGTCGCGGTGGCTGTGGTCGCGGCGCCGGTCGCGGCCGCCTTTCTCGGCGGTGCGGGACAGTACCGGGTCTCCAACGACAGTGATATCGACGGTCTTTCGCAGATTGCGACCGCCCAGGTCGGGTTGTCGGGGGTTCCGACAGTGGTGTTGCCGCTACGCGAACTCACAGGCCTGCACATGCCGGACTTGCGGCTCGCTGATCTGCGACCGGTGCCCGGCGCGCCGCCGCTACCCGTAGGCTCCGGGGTCGATCCGATCGGGTTCATCGCCGCCGAGGCGGCTGTGCCGGTCTCAGGCCGGACTCCGGCGTTGGACCCTGGCGTGGTGCCCGAGCAGTTGGCTGATCGAGTCGGCGCGCAAGTCAAAGAGCTCACCCACCAGAGCCGTTTCAGCATGATCGGGTTGACCGCGCCGGATCTGGAGGGCACCACCACGATGGTGCGGGCCCGCCAACTCGACGGCTCCTGGAGTGCGTGGTTCGAGGCCGGGACCGACGACAGCGTCGCGGCTCGTCCGCCGGGCCGAGGGCGGATGCACGGTAGCGAACCGGTCTATGTCGGCGACACCGACACGGTGCAAATCCTGAGCACCCACGAAACTGGCGCCACGGACCAGCACGAACTACAGGGACCGAGCCCGGTCGCCGACGCGGACCATCTCGGCCCCGCGATCCCGGACCTGACTGCGGTATTGCTCGATCCCGGGCACGGCGAGCAGAATCTGTCGGCCGACGCGGCAGCGCTGGCCGGCGGTGGGCCCGCAGTGATCAGCCGTGCCCAATGGGGCGCCGACGAGTCGATGCGGTGCGAGGATCCGACATACGACGACGGCCTCGGTGGTGTGGTCGTGCATCACACCGCGGGCCGCAACGACTACAGCCCGGCCGAGTCCGCCGCGATCGTGCGCGGTATCTACGCCTACCACGCCGAAACGTTGGGGTGGTGCGACATCGGATACAACGCGCTCGTAGACAAATATGGTCAGATCTTCGAGGGTCACTTCGGTGGTTTGGACCGGCCCGTGCAAGGCGCGCACACCGGTGGGTTCAACGAGAACACCGCCGGGGTGACGTTCCTAGGAAATCACGAATCCGAAGAACCGACGCAGACCGCGGTCACCGCGATGAGCGAGTTCATCGGATGGCGCACTCGCATCGCGGGATTGGATCCTCTGGGCACCACCACAATGATCTCCGAAGGCACCGAATTCACCCCCTTCAGCACCGGCGAACAAGTGCAGTTGCCGGTGGTGTTCTCCCACCGCGATGTCGGAAATACCGCCTGCGCCGGGGACGCCGCTTATGCCCTCATGGACCGTATTCGCGGTCTCGCGGCGGATGTGAACACGGGTGCGCCGCGGAGACAGACATCGGACGGACAGGATTCGACGACGCCGGTGCCCGCGCAGCCTGATCCCGATACCGATGTGTTAGCGCTGACGGGCAAACTGTTGAATCTGGTCGACCACAACGTATTGGCCCGGCATTGGGTCGATGCCGGCGGTCCGCAGGGTCGGCTGGGGTCGGCGGCCTCGGACCCGGTTCCCACTGCCGAGGGTGGACAGTACGTCGAATTCGTCAACGGTTACCTGTTCCAAGCCCCGGGAGGTCAGGTCTATGAAGTGGCCGGGCGGATAGGGCAGCGGTTCGCCCAGCTCGGCGGGTACAGCGGTCCGCTGGGTGCGCCTCGCAGCAACGAGTATCCGGTCCCAGGTGGTGCACGTGTCGACTTCGGTCACGGGTCGCTGATGTTCGACCAGCAGACCGGGATCGTCACCACGCTCGGCCTGCCCCAACCGGGCTCCGATCACCCGACACCGGCTGCTCCCACTCCTACACCGCGAGATGCTGCACCGGCGACGGGCAGTGAGCAGCCTGAGGGGCAGTGAGGCAATCGGTCGCCGCACCACACGACACCGATCGGTTCAGTCGGACATGGTCGCCATGAACGTCGATCGCGACGGCCTCGCCCACCCGCCGCCGCTGGACCTCAGAAGGTTTGTCCGCAGCCTACGACAGCGCGACCGAAACCGAGATCCGCAAGGCCTCAGTAGATCTCGCAGTGATGTTCGCGTGCGTCCCTATCCGACGGGTAGGATCTTGGACCGAACAACGGTCCCTGGCGGCAGCCGTATGTTCTCCGAAACGAAGGCATAAGCGATGAGCGCAGATCGCACATACCATAGTCCGGCGTGGAGGGTTAGATCCAGTCCGGTCAGCTGCCCGACTCGCTTGATCCGATAATCGATCGTATTCGCATGGACTCCCAGGGCGCTGGCTGCCGCCCTACGATTGAGGTCGTTACCGATATAGCAACACAGCGTTTCCCATAGCTCAGGATGCACGGCGAGTGGTTCGAGCAACGACGCCAACGCCACACGGCCGGGACCAGGGCGGGTGATCTGATACTCCAGCGCCAGGGATTCGAAAAAATGTAAACCGGACTCGACCCCGAGCCTCTCGACCATCTCCAACAGCTCGTGGGCTCGAGTCACCGCGAGAGGGATCTCATCTCTCACAGATCGCACCGCGGCCGCGATCAACGGAACGTTCGCTGCGGCAGAGAGCGCGGCGACAACCTTCGCGAGCCGGTCATCATCGCACACCGATTGCGGGAGAAGAATCGTTCCACCGCCAACATTCAGTACCGACATCGCAGTGCCGTCGCATTGACGTGCGAGTTCAGCTTGAACCAGACTCAGCCGACATGCCGCCTCGATCCCTCGCCCGCTTTCCTCGCGGTGGATGGGTAGCGCGACAGCGAGCACCAGGTATGCGTCGGCGACATCGATTCCACCTTCGCGGGCCATTCTGAAGTCCGCGCGCCCGCTCAGCATCGCCGACGCCAAAGCATTTTCAGCAGAATGGTTTTCGACACCTTCTGCAGTCCCTTGATCGAGATATGCTACGGCGACAGCCGAAGTGATCTTCGTAAGCGCCTCGAGCATCCATTCGACCCCGCTCGTCAGGTTCGAGCTGTCGCCGCTCCTCGAGCCGCTGATGATGACGCCGGCCCCGGATTCAAGTCCTTCGCGCACAGCGGCCAGGACATTGTCGATCGGTACGCCTTCTCGCGCCCACTCCAAAGCCGCCCTGCGAATTCGCTGCGTCATTTCCGCAGCATCTCCGCCATCGATCATGCCTGTGACGAGCTCGCGGCAGATGTGGGCTATCGCAACCGGGTCGCTGGGTGGATGAGCGGGAACAGATCCGAATGGAGCACTGGTCCGAACTGAGCGTTTGAGGCGTTGCTCAGCAATACTGAGCACATTTTCCCCCGGGTCCGACTTCGTTCCGACAGGTCCCGTCGGCGTCGATGCGGCCAGGTCGAGGTTCGACAGCGGACCATTGCGTATGTCTTCGGTGTTCACCATGTAGGACGACTCATTTCATGGATATCCAGGTCTGACCAGGTGGCCGGTGTCGGTCAGTGGCAGGACTTCGATGCCGTCAACGTGGACTCGGGTTGCGTGATTTGAGGTGGCGTGCGAGGTCAGCGGTCATGGTCGCGAACTGGCGCGTGAGTTGAGGTGTCGACCAGGCGTCGAGGAGCAGCTGACGCACAGTGATGATGTAGTGCGGTACCGCGTCGGTAAATGCGTCGAGCCCGGCGTCGGTAAGTTCGACGTGCCTGCCGGTATCGTTGCTGCGGGTTACCAGTCCAGCCCGTTCGAGTTTGGCGACGATGTGCGACATTCGCGAGATCGACGCATCGGTTGCTTCTGCTAACAGGATCATGCGCTGGCGTCGCCCAGGTCGGGCGTGCAGCAGTTCCAGAACACGGTATTGGATGTAGTTGAGCCCGCACTTTCGTCGCAGCCGCGTTTCGAGCTCAGGTGTCATCAATGCCACGACGCTGGCCAAGGAATTCCAGGCGTCGACTTCGTCGTCTGTCAGGTGCCGGCTCATCGCAGCGCGGTCTCGAAGTGAACGGTAACCCTGTCCAACATGTCTTTCGCTCCAGTAGAATTGCGAGGCTGCCGGGATCCGCGACACCCATCGAGGTGACGCCGGGCAGGCCGAGTGGATGCCCGACGCCGATTCCCCGCAGGTTCGACGAGAATCACGAGAACTGGCACCACTGCACGGAAACTGTCATGAATCAGCGGATTGGCGACGGTGGAGGACGAACGGCGCGCCGCTGGCCGGGCCGCCCGGGATGCCGAATGTCAGACCCAGTAGACCTCGGGAGCTGAAAGGGCGGAGTTCGTCGGTGACGCGGTTCCAGGGAAACCGTGCGGTCGCGGGGTAGCTGACGATCAACGCCGGCTCGCCGTCGACGCGGGAGGCGCCGATCTGCGCGGTGATCGGGATCGATGGCTCGATGGTTCCGCGACGGCGTACCAAATTCACGCCGCGCAGATAGGCGTCGGAATCGTCCGGTTCGGTGAAGGACTTACCGCACCAGCCTCGCATTCCGGTCACCGCGACGGTCAACGGTCCGCAACCGCGCAACCAGAGCGGTCCGGCGAATTGTCCTTCGTGATCACCGACAAGGTCGGACAGCCTTGGCGCGGGGGCGGCGCGGAACGCGGCATACACAGTGCGCAGTTTGGCGTGGGGGTTCACATCGGGTGACGTAGACATCAGTTGTGCTCCTGGTGACAACGGGATTTGACGCCGACTGCGGTGATGGGCAGGCGCAGCGCGGCGGGCGAATGCGCCGGCACGGTCGCAGCGGTGGGGGCCACCGCTGCGACCCGCTGGTAGGGCGAGCCGAGGTGCGGGCGGCTGTCGGGTTGGCCTTTGTTGGGCCACAACGACATCGCGCGTTCGGCCTGTGCGGTAATGGTCAATGAAGGATTGACGCCGATGTTCGCCGACACCGCCGCACCGTCCACCACATGCAGACCGGGGTGTCCGTAGACGCGGTGATAAGGGTCGATGACGCCGGTTTCGGAAGACTCGCCGATAACGCAACCGCCGAGAAAATGGGCCGTGACCGGAACATCGAAGATCTCGCCGACCGAGCCCATCGGAAACCCGTCGATCTTTTCGGCCGCGCGCCGCATCACTTCGTTGGCGACCGGAATCCACGTCGGGTTCGGCTCGCCGTGGCCCTGGCGCGACGTTACCCGGGTCCGGCCTAAACACTTCTTGGTATAGAGCGTCAGAGAGTTGTCGTGGGTCTGCATGACCAGCGCGATGATCGAACGTTCCGACATGTGGCGGATCCCGAGATAGAGCGAGGCCAGGTGGCCTGGGTGACGCAGGACCTGTCCGATCCAGGTCACCCAGCGAGGGAATCGGCCCCCTCCGTCGGTCATCACTGTCGCCATCAATCCCACGGCGTTGGAGCCTTTGGCGTAGCGATTGGGTTCGATGTGGGTGTGCTCGTCCGGATGGATGGACGAGGTGATCGTGACGCCTCGGGTGAAGTCGTACTTCTTCCGATTGCGCATTTTGGTCGTCACACCGACGAGTGCCTCGGAATTGGTACGGGTCAGAATCCCCAGACGATCCGAGATGCCCGGCAGCGTTCCATCGGCCTTGAGGCGGTGCAGCAATTGTTGTGTGCCCCAGGTACCCGCGGCGAAGATCACCTGATCCGCGGTGAAGGTGACGGCAGTGCGATCGGACCACCACGCACCGGTGTGCACGGCGGTCACTTCGTAGCCGCCCTGAGGCAAGGGCTTCACCCGGGTCACCGTCCGTTCCGCGTACACCGCGGTCCCGGCCTGCTCTGCGAGGTAGAGATAGTTCTTGACGAGGGTGTTCTTGGCGCCGTGGCGGCACCCGGTGAGGCAGCCTCCGCACTCGATACAGCCCGTTCGAGCGGGCCCTGCGCCGCCGAAATACGGATCCGCGACCGTCACCGATGGTTCTTTCGCCTCACCGCGACCGAAGAACACGCCGAGCGGCGCCATGGAGAAAGTCTCGCCGACCCCCATGTCGTCGGCGACCTCTCGCATCAGATCGTCGGCGGGTGTGAGCGTGGGATTCGGCCGGACGCCGAGCATGCGCTTGGCCTGGTCGTAATAGGGCGCGAGCTCCGCACGCCAGTCGGTGATGTGCGCCCACTGGCGGTCGTCGTAGAAGTTGTTCGACTTGGGCTCGTAGAGGGTGTTCGCGTAGACGAGCGAACCACCGCCGACACCGGCTCCCGCCAGGACGACGACATCGGGGAGCACGTGGACACGTTGGATCCCTGTGCACCCGAGCTTGGGCGCCCACAGAAACTTGCGGATATCCCACGACGTCCGCGGAAAATCCTCGTCGGCGAATCGGCGTCCTGCCTCGACTACCGCCACCCGGTAGCCCTTCTCGGTCAACCTCAGCGCCGAGACACTGCCACCGAAACCACTACCGATGACAACGACGTCGTAGTCGGAACTCATGTGCTGGAAGGCTCCTGCCGTGATATACGCGAGCTCACCACGTTACGAAGGCGGTGGCGTCGGCAACAGCGCTGTCGTCGCCATGTGGTTGTCATTTTCTGCCACCCGTGGGTAGGTTCGCCGCGTGGCGAGTTTCGAGTTCGATCAGCACCTGCCGATCAGTGCGGCGAGTGTCCAGCTCATGGTCCAACTCGCCGCACGTCGTGGGTGGTCCACGGACGAGTGCCTCGCCGGCTCCGGCATCGACCCCCGGGTGCTCGATGATCCGTTCGCTGAGATCACCGCCCGTCAAGAATTCGAAGTGATACGCAATCTCGACCAGTTACGCTGCGGCGAGCCCGGATTCTGGGTCGAGGTGGGGACGAACTATCACGCCGGGATGCACGGCTCGTGGGGCATGGCACTGCTCACCAGCCGGACGCTGCGAGATGTCATCGCGCTGACCGCGGAGTTCGTCGAACTCGCCTGGGTGTTCACCACGATCACCATCACCGAATATGTGGACACCGACGAGGTCGGCATCGCCATCGACAGCAGCGACCTACCACCGGACGTCGCTTCGATTCTGGTGGAACGGATTTCGGCGGCGATCACTTCGATCCTGCGCGACCTGACCAACACCGACGTGCCGGCATCCTCGGTGCACTTCCGGCACTCCGCGCCATCGAACACCAGCCGCTACGTCGACGCGTTCGGAACAGAACCCTCTTTCGATGCCGATCGCAACGAAATGGTCGGCGACTCGGCCTGGCTCGACACTCCCCTGCCGCAGGCCAATGACCTGGTCCGGCGCGGCTATGAAACCGCGTGTCGCGATCTGCTCGGCAAGCGCCGTGCCCGAACCGGTTTCGCCGGCACGGTGCGCGATGCCCTGACGCGCGAACCCGGACGGATCCCACCGCTCGCCGAGGTGGCCGAGGTACTGAACGTGAGTCCACGCACACTGGCACGGCGCCTCGCCGACGAAGGTGCGTCGTATCGCGCACTGGTCGATGAGCTGCGCCAGGCGATGGCCGAGCAAATGCTGCGGAACTCACCGCTGACCACAGCCCAGATCGCGAATCGTCTCGGTTACACGGATTCGGCGAACTTCATCCGGGCGTTCAAGCGATGGCGAGGTATGACACCGCGATCGTTTCGGTCGACGTCGGTTCCCCTTGGGCGGCAATAAAATCGATCGCCCTGTAGCGAACTCATCCTCGGGCGGGAGCGGTTGGGCTGCTCGAGTCCCGTCCGAGATCAACTATCCGAGCGGCCTGGCCGGTCTGCGCTGACCGGAGTCAGCTCCCGTGGCAAGTCGAGTCGGCGCTCCCCTACCCCCTCCCTGATCGTGTCCGCGGAAAAGTAGAGATCGCAACGACACCACCCAAGTCCATCTAGTCCCCACCTTCTCGCGTGCTGGCCAGCAGTTTTTCGATGGAGCCGGAGGCATCGCGTGGCCTCGTCGCTTCGACGGCGAGCAGATTCGCTACTTGCAGGTATTGATTGATGTCGTTCTTGCCCTCCAAGTACAGCGTGCTCGTCGGTTGTGTGACACAGACGATGTCGGGCAACTGCCTGTCAACGAAGCGCAGGTAGACGAACGCACCTCCTGCCCGCGCTGGCCCGCACGCCGCGTCTGCCACAATCTGCACGCTGATCCGCGGCTCACGACTCATCCTCGCGAGGTGTTCGAGTTGATTCCGCCAGATCTGGTCGTCTCCTATCCGCCGTCGAAGAGCGCTCTCTTCGACCAGGGTCCATAGATACGGCGAGTCAACGTGGCCGAGGATCTGCTGCCTTCGCAGCCGTACGGTCAACAGACGGTCAATCTCCGCTTCGAGATGGCCTGGATAGGCCAACTGAAGTGCGGCCCTGGCGTATTCAGGTGTCTGCAACAGTTCGGGAACCACGGCAGGTTCATAGCAGCGAATCAGGTGGGCTGCCGATTCCAGGTTGAGAAGCTCGTGTATCCACGCGACGAGTCTTGCACTCCGACAACAGAATTTGCTTGCAGATGTGCTTGCAGATGTGCTTGCATACTCCTGCATTCGCAACGTTGGCAGCCGCTTGGGTATCCGTGCCTGCTCAGCTCGCCCCCCGACCATTAACGTCATCGCCGGGAGCGGGCGCGCGCTACTCGTCTCGGCAGTCGCGGCCCGCAGTGCACCGCCGGAATCGAACTGCCGGCACGACGGCAGCGACTGCTCACCCGCGCGGATCCGCCCCGGGCCTGGTTTGTCATCGAGGAAGCCGCGCTGCGCCGCCCGCTCGGCGGGGCCGAGATCTGGCAGGGACAGATGGACCATCTCGCCGAGTTGGCACAGCGTCCCAATATCACCGTGCAGGTGACGTATTCGCTCACGTATCAGTGACTTCTCAGCGGACCGAACCATGCGAGCATCGCATCCACATGCGAGTCCAGCGAGGCACCGTCTGCAACTGGGGATTCCGCAAAGGACTTCCGACCCCACAACCTCCTGAGGGGTGGTGAAGCATCCCGGCCGGGACAGAGTAGGGGGCTGTCCGTCCATATTAGGGGTCAGCGCAGTGGAAATGCTGAGCCGATCCCCCTTGAATGGAACGGGCAACCGCAGCTGGTCCGCGCGATGCGGAATTGATCCCCGTGTGTTCCGGTCACCAGAAAATGAATCGACGAATCGCCCGCAGTCCGCGGCCGGTTCCCTACCGAAGAGATGTCGAGGGATATGGCAGGAGTGTATCCAGCGGTACGCAGCGACTACAGGGCCCCGGAGACCTACCGGTTCCAGGGCGGGCCGAAGCTCTCCTGCCCCGTCGTCACCCTGACCGGTGACGTCGGCCCCCAGATCACCCTCGATGAAGCGGGCGCCCGGGGCGAGCACACCGAGGGTGCCTTCGAACTGGGTGTCTTTCCCGGCGGCCATGTCTATCTCAATTCCCAGGCGGAGCAGGTGCTACAGACCACCCGTGGCCATGTCCCCCTGAACGCAAACCGGTTGAGCACCAGGAAGGCCACGGTATGAGCGACACAAAACCTATCGAAACCCAGGTCGACGGGCCGAAGGCCGGGCGCAAGGAGTGGCTGGGGCTCGGGGTCCTCGTACTGCCGCTGCTGCTCGTCTCCATGGACATGACAGTGCTGTACTTCGCGGTTCCGTCCATCGCCGCGGAACTCGGGCCCAGCAGCACCCAGCAGCTGTGGATGATCGACATCTACGCCTTCGTGCTCTCCGGCCTGCTCATCACGATGGGTAATATCGGCGACCTCGTGGGGCGCAGGCGCCTGCTGATGATCGGTGCTGTGGTTTTCGGCGCCGCATCCGTGCTGGCCGCATACTCGAACAGCGCCGAGACGCTCATTCTGGCCCGCGCCCTCCAGGGGCTCGGCGGAGCCACCTTGATGCCGTCCACGTTGTCGTTGGTCAGCAACATGTTCCGCAATCGGCAGCAGCGCCGTACCGCGATATCCATCTGGGCGATCGGTAACTCCGCGGGCGCCGCGATCGGACCGGTCATCAGCGGATCGCTGCTCAACAACTTCTGGTGGGGCTCGATCTTCCTCATCAACATTCCGGTGCTGGCGGTCATGCTGATCCTGGTGCCGCAGCTGGTGCCGGAGTTCCGCAGGCCCCGCTCCGAGGTCGGCCGTTTCGACTTCCTGAGCGCCCTGCTGTCGCTGGCCGGCGTGCTCCTGCTCATCTGGGGCCTGAAGGAGGTTGCCGTCAGCGGGTTCAAGTGGGACCGGGTGACCGCCATGGTCCTCGGGGTCGGTGTGCTCGGAGTGTTCCTCCGCCGCCAGGCCGTTCTGAGCCACCCGATGATCGACATCAAGCTGTTCAAGCGCCGCGGTTTCAGCCCGGCGATCAGTCTGAGCCTGCTCTCCTTCGCCTGCCTGATCGGCTTCAGCGTCTTCACCACGCAGTACCTCATGGACGTGCTCGACATGCGCCCGTTGGAGGCCGCGCTGTGGACGATGCCGCCGCCCGCGCTGACGATGATCATCGCTCCGTTCGCCGTGGTCCTGTCCAACCGGGTGCCGCCCGCCTATGTCATCGGCGCGGCCTTCGGCCTGGTCTCCGTGGGCTTCGTACTGATGACACAGGTGGGTGTCGAACGCAACCTCCCACTGGTGATCGGCGGTGCCACCGCGATCGGCGTCGGCGCGGCCATCGTGCTCACGCTCGTCACCGACCTGGTCGTAGCCGCGGCGCCGCCCGAGCGCGCCGGATCCGTCTCGGCGCTGACCCAGACCTTCCAGGACCTGGGCGGTGCGCTGGGTATCGCCGTCTTCGGCAGCATCGGCGCGGCCGTCTACCGCAGCAGCATGCAGGACAGCCACCCCGCCGGTGTTCCGTCCGATGTGCTGGAGAGCGCCCGGCAGACCCTCGGCGGCGCCGTCGAGGCGGCCGGACGGCTGACCGGGGAGCCGGCCATTGCCCTGATGTCCGCAGCGGACCGGGCATTCGCCGACGCGATGAACGCAGCTGCCGTCTTCGGCTGCGTGGTCGCTGCCGCCACCGCCCTGTTCACCGTGTGGCGACTGCGCCACGTCCGCAACACACCTGAGCAGTCAGACCCGTCAGACGGGCCCGCCGGGCCCGAAGAGACCGTGGGGGCGCCCTCCTCTGAGGTACCGACGCTGGGGGCGACGGCATCTGCCGAACAGGGG
This sequence comes from Nocardia sp. NPDC058633, assembly GCF_042717045.1. NCBI lineage: Bacteria > Bacillati > Actinomycetota > Actinomycetes > Mycobacteriales > Nocardiaceae > Nocardia > Nocardia sp. NPDC058633. The sequence goes on along the minus strand of NZ_JBHXRA010000018.1, from coordinate 17,184 downwards.
GCCTAGCAACACCATTCCCACGCGGTCTAGGGCCATGTCAGGACCGCGGAAAGGTTCGTAGCCTCGATCCCGGGATCAGGAAGACAGTCGCATGAGCACGTACAGACTGAGGAGAGGGAAATGGGAACAACTGGAGTGGGCCGAGTCATCGAGACTGTCAGCCTGAATGCCGTAGAGAAGGTGTACAAGCGAGGGAGCACGTCTGTCGCCGCCCTGGCTGGTGTGTCCATCGGATTTCACAAGGGAACGTTCACCGCGGTGATGGGGCCGTCCGGCTCCGGCAAGAGCACTCTGCTGCACTGCGCGGCAGGGCTCGACGAGCCGACCTCGGGGTCGGTCACCATCGACGGGATCAACCTTCAGGGCAAGAGCGAGACGGAACTGACCCTGCTCCGCCGTGAGCGGATCGGGTTCATCTTCCAGGCGTTCAACCTGCTGCCCGCGCTGACGGTGGCCCAGAACGTCATCTTGCCGCTTCAGCTCGCGGGCAAGAGAGTCGACAAGACCGTGGTGCAGCAGGTCATCCACAGCGTCGGCCTCAGCGACCGGGCCAACCACCGGCCCACCGAACTGTCCGGCGGCCAGCAGCAGCGCGTCGCCATCGCCCGCGCCATCATCAGCCGGCCCGCGGTGATCTTCGCGGATGAGCCGACCGGTTCCCTGGACACCCGCACCGCCCGTGAGGTGCTCACGCTCCTCGTCAACTCCGTGCACCAGGGCGGCCAGACCATCGTGATGGTCACCCACGACCCGGTGGCCGCCTCCTATGCGGACCGCGTGGTCTTCCTCGCCGACGGCCGGATCGCATCGGAGCTGTACAACCCGACGGCCTCCACCGTCGCCGAGAGGTTGACCCACCTGGGCGACGGCGACGCCGTGCGCGCCACGGTTGCCGGGAGAATGTGATGTTCAAACTCTCGATGCGTACGGTGCGTTACCGGTGGAGAAGCTTCGCCGCGACGTTCCTCGCGATGTTCCTCGCCGGGGCCATCATGACCGCTGCCGGGGCCATGATGGAGACCGGCCTGCGGGCCGTGCTCCCGGCCCAGCGCCTGGATGCCGCTCCGATCCTGGTGGCCGGCAACGGCGAGTACGAGCAGGCGGGCAGTCCCGTCGCCCATCTCAGCGAACGCGTCCGGGTTGACGCCTCACTGGCGGACAAGGTCCGCTCGCTGCCCGGTGTCAAGGACGTCGTCGTCGACCACTCGTTCGCGGCCGCCGCGCTCGACGGCGACGACCCGGTGGGCAAGTACGAGAAGTCCTACGGCCACGGCTGGGACTCCGCCCAGCTGATGCCGTACATACTGTCCTCCGGCAAGGCCCCAACCGCCGCGGGCGACGTCGTCCTCGACTCGGACGTGGCGAAGGAGTCCGGAGCCGAGGTCGGCTCCACGGTTCGGGTCGCCCTGGACGGACGTACCCAGGAATTCACCGTCACCGGTGTCGCCGAGCCGACCGCTGAGGCCGTCGAGTCGAGCCTCTTCTTCTCCCCGGCCGATGTGCAGCAGTTCGCCACCTCGCCCGACAAGGCCGACGCCATCGCCCTGCTCACCGAGCCGGGCACCGATGTGGACGCATTGGTCGAGCAGGTCGACCGGGCGATCGCTGGCAGCGGCGCCGTCACCCTGACCGGCGACGAGCGGGGCAAGGCTGAGTACGGCGACGTCGACATGACCGACCTCATCGTCATCGCCGGTCTGCTGGGCGCCCTGGCGCTCATGGTCGGCATACTCGGAGTCGCCTCGACGCTGTCGCTCTCGTTCCAGCAGCGGCACAAGGAGATGGCACTGCTCCGCGCCATCGGCGGCACGCCCGAGCAGCTGCGCCGCATGATCGTCGGTGAGACGGTGACCCTCTCCATCATCGCCACCGCACTGGCCGCTTTTCCCGGACTCTTCGCGGGCAAATGGTTGTTCGACCAGCTGACCGCGACGGGCATCGTCCCCGACGGGTTCGTCTTCTACCGCGGCTGGCTGCCGACCGCCATCGCGGTGGTCGTGGCGCTGATCGCCTCGGCGACCGCCGCGATCGTCGCGGGCCGCCGCTCCACGCTGACCAAGCCGGCCGCGGCACTGGCCGACGAGAGCAACGAGAAGTACCGGCTGGGCAAGCTCCGTCCGACGTTCGCCATCATCTGCTTCCTGATCAGCGCCAACCTGTGGTTCGTCGCGCTGAACCTGGTCACCGGGCCGCTGATCGCCAGCCCCGCCACGTTCGCGTCGATCTTCTTCGCGGTGGGCCTGGCGCTGCTCGGCCCGAGCATCGCCAAGGGCCTGACCACGGTGCTCTCGCCGCTGCTGCGGTCGGTGTCCGGTCTCTCCGGCTATCTGGCCGCGCTGAACACCCGAGCCAGGGCGGTCCGGATGGCGGCCGTGATCACCCCGATCATGCTGCTCACCGGCATCGCCACCGCGAACCTCTACCTGGTCTCCACCGAGAGCAGCGTCAAGTCCGTCTACACCCAGGACCTCGCCAGCGACGCGGTGCTCCGTGGCGGCCCCGACGGACTCGCCCCGGACGTGCTGGAGAAGGTGCGCGCGCTGCCCCAGGTGGGCGCCGCATCGGAGTTCGTGGCCAGCACCGGCTTCATCGAGGCGCCCGAGGACCCGTGGGGGAACAAGGACCTCGCGGGATGGCAGCTGCTCGGCTACACACCGGATGCCGCCGCCGCGGTCGGCGGCGCCAAGGAGGTCGAGGGGAAACTCGCGGACCTCGAGGGCAACTCGGTCGCGCTCGCCGCGAAGTACGCCGAGGAGCTGAAGGCGGGTATCGGTGACTCGATCACCGTGCGCTTCGGCGACGGGGCCACGGAGAAGCTGACGATCGTTGCCCTGGTCGACGCCAAGAGCAGCTTCGAGACGATCATGATGTCGGTCGATACGCTCGCCGAGCACACCCGTAGCGGCAAGCCTGACCACATCGTCGTCGCCCCCACTGCGGGCACCAGCGACAGCGCGGTGGCCACGGCACTCGGCACGGTCACCAAGGACCTCCCGGGTACCGAGGTCGTCAACCGCGACCGGCTCACCGACGCCTTCGCCCACCACCTCGGCGCACAGGCGCTGGTCAGCTATCTGATGATCGGCACCCTCCTCGGCTACATCACCATCTCGGTGATGAACAGCCTCTGGCTCGCGGTGCGCGGCCGCACCCAGGAGTTCGCCCTCCAGCGGCTCATCGGTGCCACCCGCGGTCAGGTGATGCGGATGATGGCGTATGAGGGCGGCATGACCGCCACGATCGGCATCCTCCTCGGCACCTTGGTCGCTCCGATGACGCTGATCCCGTTCAGCCTCGCCCGAGCCGACTCACTGACCCCGAGCGGCCCGATCTGGATGTACGTCGCCACGATCGGCTTTGCCGGCCTGCTGACCCTGGGGGCAACTCTCCTCCCCACCTGGCAGGCGCTCAAGGTGCGTCCCATCGAGGCGGCGCAGGCCGCCTAGGGGGGCCAGCGCACCCTGAGGAGCGCACAGCGGTTCAGCGCCCGTCCCTCCCCTGGACGGGCGCTGAACCGTTCGGGTTCCCGGACTGGATTTAGGGGTCGGATAGGGGGCGGCGGGCGGCAAATGGACGCCTAGCCTGAATTCATGAGTGACACAGCCGAAGCGGAAACAACCCCCGAACTTCCGTCCTTTCCGATGGAGCGGACGTGTCCTTTCAGCCCGCCGCCCGCCTATGCGGAACTGCGCGCCAACGAGCCTGTTTCCAAGGTGAAGATGGCGCTTTCCGGGCGTGAGGTGTGGGTGGCCACCACGCACGAGGACGTGCGTGAGGTCCTCTCGTCGCCCTCGACCAGCTCCAGCGTCAAGCTCCCGGGGTATCCCCTGCAGTTCCCCGTCCCCGACGAGGTTCTCCAGACCATGGAGCTGCCGCTCGTGGCCATGGATGGTGAGGAGCACGCCGTACGCCGTCGTGCGCTGATCCCCGAGCTGTCCTTCAAGCGGATGCAAGCGCTGCGCCCCCGCATCCAGGAGGTCGTGGACGAGCACATCGACGCGATGCTTGCCAAGGGCGGCCCCCTCGACCTGGTCGAGGCGCTGGCGATTCCCGTTCCCTCGCTGCTCTTCTGCGAGCTGATGGGTGTTCCGCTGGAGGAGACCGACACCTTCCGGGCCTTCGCCGAGACGACCGTCAAGAGCGACGTCACGCCCGAGGAAGTCGGCGCCGCCACCCAGCAGATGGACGTCTACCTCGACAAGCTGGTGACCGAGAAGGCCGAGAACAACACCGACGACCTACTCGGTCGCATCATCGCGCGCAACAGCAAGAGCGGCACCCTGAAGCAGGGCGACATCGTGGCCCTCGGCCGGATGCTGCTCTTCGGCGGCTTCGACACCATCACCAACATGATCGCGCTGGGCGTGACGACCCTGCTCGCGCACCCGGAGCAGCTCGCTGAGATCAAGGCGGACCCGTCGCTCACCCCGAACGCCATCGAGGAGCTGCTGCGCTACCTCAGCATCGCCGACTCCGCGACCGGCCGGGTCGCCCTGGCGGACATGGAGCTGAGCGGCGTCACCATCCGAGCGGGCGAGGGGATCATCGCGCTCAACGGCTCCGCCAACCGCGACGGGAACGTCTTCGACGACCCCGACACGTTCGACATCCACCGCGAGATCAAGGTGCACTCCGCCTTCGGCCACGGCAGCCACCAGTGCCCGGGCGCGAGCCTGGTCCGGGTCGAGCTGGAGATCGTCTTCGACACGCTGTTCCGCCGGATTCCCGAGCTGCGCCTCGCCGTCCCGCAGGACGAGCTGCCCTTCAAGAGCCACACCATGATCTACGGCATGCACGCGCTGCCCATCACCTGGTGACTCGCCTCTTCCCGACCAGACCGTAGGAGCGCCCAAGTGATTCGAATACCAGCACCAGACGGCTCGCTGACGTCGTACCAGCCCTCTGGTACAGGCCGCGCGTCCACCGCTGACAGCACACCGTTCACCAGCCGTTCCGTGCTGGCCGCCGCCCATGTCGTCGGCGATCCGCTCGCCGCCAACGAGCCCTTCGGCCCACCGCTCGGCCCGCCCCCGCCGCAGGCACTCGACTGGGACGCGACACTGGCGTTCCGCCGTCACCTGTGGGCGCACGGCTTCACCGTCGCAGAGGCCCTCGACACCGCGCACCGCGGTGCGGGCCTGGACTGGCCTACGGCCGCCGAGCTGGTCCGCCGCTCCGGCGCCGAGGCCCGATCCGTGGGCGGCAGGCTCGCCGTCGGGGTGTGGACCGACCAGCTGGACCCGTTCTCCCCGCACGGCGTCGACGACGTCGTCAAGGCGTACGAGCAGCAACTGGAGGTGGCCGAGGAGGCGGGTGCCACCGCGATCATCCAGGCCAGCACCGCGCTCGCGCAGGCCGCGGGCAGCCCCGAGGAGTACGCCGCGGTGTACGCGGGGCTGCTGGAGCAGGTCAGCCGTCCGGTCGTCCTGCACTGGCTGCTGCCGGAGTGGGTCCCCGGGCACACCGGCTATTGGGGCCACACGGGACGGGAGGAGGCCACCCAGGCCTTCATCGATCTCCTCGCCACCCACCGGGACAAGATCGACGGGGTGAAGGTGGCGCCGCTCAGCGCCGAGGACGAGGTCGCCCTGCGCCGCAGGCTCCCCGAAGGCATGCGGTTCTACACGGGTGACTACGACACATACTCCGAGCTGATCGCCGGTGACGGGCAGGGCCACAGCGACGCCCTCTCGCCGGTCTTCGACCTGATCGCCCCCGTCGCGGCCGATGCGTTCCGCGCCCTGGACGCAGGGGACGTCGAGGGCTTCCGTAGCCATCTCGACCCCACTCTGGACCTGGCCCGGCACATTTTCGAGGGCCCGGGGCGCAGCACACTCTTCTTCAAGACGGGCCTGGCCTTCCTGGCCTGGCTGGGCGGCCACGCCGACCACTTCCGGATGGTCTGGGCCGAGCAGGGTGCCCGGTCCGTGCCGCATCTCGCCCAGGGCTACCGGCTCGCCGACGAGCTGGGGCTCTTCGCCGACCCCGAGCTCGCCGCACACCGCATCGGCCAGTACCTCAGCCTCTCCGGCATCGAGCAGTAGTCCCCCCGTCCGGTATCCCAGTCATCCAGCGAGCCACCGGACCGTGAGTCCGCGATTCCAGGAGGAATTCAGACAATGACCAGTGCAGTGGTGCTCGGCGGTGGCATGGCCGGGATACTCACGGCGGCGGCCCTCGCCGGCCGAGCCGATCACGTCACCGTCATCGAGGAGGACCGGTTCCCCGATGAGCCCTCGTTGCGCCGGGGCCTGCCCCAAGGCCACCACAACCACATGCTCATGAGTGGTGGGGCGCAGGCCATGGACGCCCTGCTGCCTGGCACGTCCGACCAACTGTTCGCCGCCGGAGCCAAGCGCCGCGGCATGCCGTCCGACCTGCTGACGCTGTCCGCCGAGGGCTGGTACCGCAGGCACCAGGGCGACGCCTATGTCATCGCGTGCAGCAGGAAACTGATCGACCATGTCGTACGGCGGCAGGCCCTTGCCCACGAGAACATCACCGTCATCGAGTCGGCCAAGGTGACCGGCCTGGTCGGCGGCCGCGACCGAATCACCGGAGCCCGCATCGAGCGGGCCGGGGCCGTTGAGCCCGAGATCATCTCGGCGGAACTCGTCGTGGACGCCTTGGGGCGCCGGTCGAAGACCCCGGAGTGGCTCACGGAACTGGGGCTGCCCGCCCCCGAGGAGCTGAAGGTCGACGCCGGGTTCGCCTACGCGAGTCGGCTCTTCGAGGCGCCCGCGCTCGCGACGGACGACTTCCCCGGCGTTCTCATCCAGGCGCAGTCGGGCACCGGCCGCCCGGGCAGCGGCGCCGCCCTGCTGCCCAATGAGGGCAACCGCTGGATCGTCGCTCTCATCGGCACCCGCGGCGGGCACCCGCCGACCGACGAGGCCGGGTTCACGGATTTCGCCCGGTCGTTGCGGGACCCGATCGTCGCCGACCTGATGGCGGCCGCCACCCCCGCGGGTCCCATCCGTGCCTACCGCGGCCTGCCCAACTGGCGCCGCCGCTACGAGAAGCTGGCGCTGCCCGAGGGCCTCCTCGTGGTCGGGGACGCCGCCACCACCCTCAACCCGAACTACGCCACCGGGATGTCGCTCGCCTCGCTGGGCGCCCTCGCGCTCCGTACCGAGGTGAACAGGCTCGGCTTCGCACCCGGTCTGGGCCGCGCGGCACAGACCGCCATCGCCAAGTCCGCCGAGGGGCCGTGGCAGATGGCCGTCGGCACCGACCAGTGGTTCCCCGATGTCGAGCTGAACATCAAGCGGACCCCCGAGGCGCTGCGCCGCTTCACCGCGCGGTTCGCCCGGGTCACCACCGAGAATGCCGCACTCTCCAACGCGTCGTTCAACGTGGCCGCCCTCCATGCGCCGCCCAGCAGCATGATGACGCTGCCTGCCCTGGTGACCGTGGCCCGCGGACTGCGCGAGACCCCCCTCGACCGGGAACGGGCCATGGCCCAGTTCCCGGAAATCGGCGCGATTCTCCGGCACGGCTCCGCCGCCGACGCCGTATAGCCGGCCCCACCTCGGAGCTGCCCCTCCTCCGGCCACCGGTGGCAGGGGTAATTCCAAGAAAGCGGGCGGCCCGACGAAAGCCCGTAATACCAGCCCTTGCCGTAGGGGTTGCCAGGTCAAGTAAGGGGTTGGCGTACTGATCCGCCACGCTCAGGATTTGTATGCGAATCCAGCTGTCCGAACTGCGAGATGTTCGTTTACCAATTCAAGGGGTGTCCTGGGTGAGCGGTGAGGAAATGCCTACGGCGATGCCGTGGCTGATCTCGGGATGGTCGTCGACCATGCGAACCCGGTCGCGCTTGCCGCGTATCTGCGCGACGAACTCTGCCCCGACGACAGCGGGTACGGGCGGCGGCCGGGCCATGTCCGTCCTGACCGAACTCGACCGGCTCGACCGAGAGCTCGGCCTGGCCTGAACAGGCCCACACCACTCCATGCAGAAACCACGCGGAACCACGCGTATTCCAGAAGACGTTGCGAGGCGGGGAATGGCTGACGATCAGAAGCTCCTTGACTATCTCAAGCGGGTCACTGCGGATTTGGCTCAGACGCGTCAGCGGCTGCAGGAGTACGAGGCCAAGGACCAGGACCCGATCGCGATCGTCGCCATGAGCTGCCGCTACCCCGGCGGCGTCAGCTCGCCCGAGGACCTGTGGCGGCTCGTCGACGACGAGGTCGACGCCGTCTCCGGCTTTCCCGCCGACCGCGGCTGGGACGTCGAGGGCGAATCCGGTGACTTCGCACGGGTGGGCGGATTCATGGAAGGCGCGGGGGCGTTCGACCCCGCCTTCTTCGGGATCGGCCCGCGCGAGGCGACGGCCATGGACCCGCAGCAGCGGCTGATGCTCGAAGTGTCCTGGGAGGCGCTGGAGCGGGCCGGAATCCCCGCCGAGAAGGTACGCGGCGGACAGGTCGCCGTCTTCGCGGGATCCGGCTTCCAGGACTACGGCGATCTGCTCAACTCCGCACCCGAGGCCGCGGGCCCCTTCATGGGCACGGCCGCGGTCGCGGCAGTGATCGCGGGCCGGGTGTCGTACGCACTCGGCCTCGAAGGTCCTTCGGTGACGGTCGACACCGCCTGCTCGTCCTCCCTGGTCGCGGTGCACCTGGCCACCCAGGCGCTGCGCGAACGGGAGTGCTCGATGGCACTGGCCGGCGGCGTCATGGTGATGTCGACCCCGGGCCCCTTCATCGGCATGGCCCGCCAGGGCGGCCTCGCGAGCAACGGCCGCATCAAGGCCTACGCCGACGCCGCGGACGGCACCGGCTGGGCCGAGGGCGCCGGAATGCTCGTACTGGAACGGCTCTCGGACGCCCGCGCCAAGGGCCATCCGGTCCTCGCGGTCATCAAGGGCTCGGCCATCAACCAGGACGGTGCGAGCAACGGACTCACCGCCCCCAACGGCCCTTCCCAGCAGCGCGTCATTCGCGAAGCGCTGAGCAACGCCCGGATCCCCGCCTCTCAGGTCGATCTGGTCGAGGGCCACGGCACGGGCACCACGCTCGGCGACCCGATCGAGGCACAAGCACTCCTCGCCACGTACGGCCAGGGACGACCGGACGACCGGCCGCTGTGGCTGGGCTCCCTCAAGTCGAACATCGGCCACGCCCAGGCGGCGGCCGGAGTCGGCGGCATCATCAAGATGGTCATGGCGATACGGCACCGGAGGATGCCGAAGACCCTCCATGTGGACCGGCCGACCAGCCATGTCGACTGGACGGCCGGAAAGGTCAGCCTCCTCACCGAGGCCCGCCCCTGGACGGCGGGCGGCCACCCGCGCCGGGCCGCCGTGTCCGCCTTCGGCGTCAGCGGCACCAACGCCCATCTGATCCTGGAGCAGGCACCGGAGCCCGAGCCCACCGACGCCTCCCCAGCCGAGCCGGTGCCCGTTCCCGTTCCGGCGGCCTGGCCCACCGGAACCCCGCTGCCCTGGCTCGTCTCCGCCCGTAGCGCCGACGCCCTGCGGGCCCAGGCCGCACGCATCGGCTCCCACGCCGGAGCCCACTCCGACCTGACCGCCCTCGACCTCGGCTACTCGCTCGCCACATCCCGCGCTGCGCTGGAGCACCGTGCGGTGATCCTGGCCGACGACCGGGACGCCGCCGTCGCGGGACTCGCCGCCCTCTCGGCCGGTGAGACCCGCGCCGAGGTGCTGCGCGGTGTCGTCCAGGACGGTCAGACGGCCTTCCTGTTCACCGGGCAGGGCGCGCAGCGGACCGGAATGGGACGCGAACTGCACGCCGCCTTTCCGGTGTTCGCGGCCGCGTTCGACGCGGCGCTTGCCGAGCTGGACACGTCGCTGCGCACCGTGATGTGGGATTCGGACGCGGATGCGCTGAACCGCACCGAGTTCGCCCAGCCCGCACTGTTCGCCATGGAGGTGGCGCTGTTCCGGCTGATCGAGTCCTGGGGCATCCGGCCCGACTTCGTCGCCGGGCACTCGATCGGCGAAATAGCCGCCGCACATATCGCGGGGGTGCTGTCGCTGTCCGACGCGGCCGGTCTCGTCACCGCACGCGGGCGCCTGATGCAGGCGCTGCCGACCGGTGGCGCGATGCTCGCCGTCCAGGCCACCGAGGACGAGATCCTCCCGTACGTGAGCGACGGCGTGTCGATCGCCGCGATCAACGGGCCCGGCTCCGTGGTGGTTTCGGGCGTCGAGAGCGCTGTCCTGGAGATTCAGGCGCACTTCGAGGCCGCGGGCCGCAAGACCAGCCGCCTCGAGGTCTCGCACGCCTTCCACTCGCCGCTCATGGAGCCGATGCTCGACCGCTTCCGACAGGTGGCCCGCTCCCTCTCGTACGCACAGCCGGTCATCCCGGTCGTCTCCAACGTCACCGGCACCCTGGCCACCGGACTCACCGACCCCGAGTACTGGGTCCGGCACGTCCGTGACGCGGTCCGCTTCGCCGAAGGGGTGCGCGCCCTCGAAGCCGAGGGCGTCACCCGATTCCTGGAACTCGGCCCCGACGGCGTACTGGCCGCGATGGCCCAGCAGTCCCTGACATCGGATTCCGCGGTCGTCGTCCCGGCGCAGCGCCGCGACCGGCCCGAGCCTGCCTCGCTGCTCGAGGCGGTCGGACGGCTCTACGTCCGGGGTGTTCCGGTCGACTGGGAGAGCGTCTTCGCAGGACACGGCGCACGCCGCGTCGATCTGCCGACGTATGCCTTCCAGCGCAAGCAGTATTGGATCACCCCCGAGAACGGTGCGGGCGACGTCACGTCCGCGGGTCTCGACGCCGCCGACCACCCGCTGCTCGGCGCCGCCGTCATGCTCGCCGACTCCGAGGGCGCAGTCCTCACCGGACGGCTCTCCACCTCCACCCACCCCTGGCTCGCCGACCATGTGGTCGGCGGCACCGTCCTCTTCCCCGGCACCGGCTTCGTCGAACTGGCGATCCGCGCAGGTGACCAGGTGGGTTGCGACGTACTCGAGGAGCTCACGCTCGAAGCGCCCCTCGTCTTGCCCGCGCGCGGGGCCGTCCAGGTCCAGGTCGCCGTGGGCGCGGACGACGGCTCCGGCGCCCGCACCCTGACCGTGCACTCCCGCTCCTCGCAGGACGAACCGTGGACCAGGCATGCCGCCGGTGTGCTCGCCCAAGGGGCGGTGGCCGGGGACTTCGACCTTGCCCAGTGGCCGCCGGCCGGGGCCGAGACCATCGACGTGGCCGGACTGTACGAGGGCCTCGCCGGCGTCGGTCTGCAGTACGGGCCCGTGTTCCGAGGCCTAGAGGCCGCCTGGCGGACCGGCGACACCGTGTACGCCGAGATCGCACTCCCCGAGCAGGCCCACAAGGACGCCGGACGCCTCGGCCTGCACCCCGCCGTCCTGGACGCCGCCCTGCATGCGGTGAGCTTCACCGGAGTCACCGGCGAGCAGGCCGCGCTGCCCTTCGCCTGGTCGCGGGTGACCTTCCATGCCGCAGGAGCCGCCGCCGTAAGGGTGCGGCTGACGCCCACCGGCTCCGGCGTCGCGCTCGACCTGGCGGACGGCAACGGCCGCCCGGTGGCGACGGTCGATTCGCTGGTGCTGCGCCCCATCTCCGACGAGCAACTGGCGGCAGCCCGATCTCGATACCACGACGCGCTCTTCCGCGTGGAGTGGACACCGGTCCGAGCACCGGCAGCCGACGCCGCGGACCGGCCCGCCGGTACCGTGGTGCTCACCAGCGCCCCCGGCACGGAGGCCGAGGCGGTACGGGCTGCGACCGGGGTGGCACTGGCCGCACTCCAGTCCGCCGTCGGGCCGCTCGTCGTCGTCACCCGGGGCGCGGTGGTGCTGCCCGGCGAAGACGTCACCGACCTGGCGGGCGCCGCCGTATGGGGCCTGGTGCGCTCCGCCCAGTCCGAGAACCCGGGCCGCTTCGTCCTCGTGGACACCGACAGCGACACCGGCAACAGCACGACCATCCAAGCTGCCGTTGACCTGGCACTCGCCTCGGGCGAGCCCCAAGTGGTGGTACGCGACGGGCTAGCCTACGGCGCCAGACTCGCCCGTATCGCGACCGAAGAGCACACCACCGAATCCCGCTTCAGCGACAGAGGAACGGTCCTCCTCACTGGCGCGACCGGAACCCTGGGCCGCCTGTTCGCCCGCCACCTGATCACCCGCCACGGCGTCCGCAAGCTCCTACTGACCAGCCGCCGAGGCACACACGCCCCCGGCACGAACGAACTGGTCACAGAACTGACCGAGCTGGGTGCCGAAGTCACCATCGCCGCCTGCGACGTCGCCGACCGCGACGCACTCACCGCACTACTAACAGATGTCGAACTCTCCGGAGTCGTCCACATCGCCGGCACCCTCGACGACGGAATCATCGGTTCGCTCACCCCGGAACGCATCGACACCGTCATGCGACCCAAAGTCGACGCAGCCCTCAACCTCCACCAACTCACCGCACACATGAACCTCTCCACCTTCCTACTCTTCTCCTCCGGATCCGGCACCATCGGTGCGCCGGGGCAGGGCAACTACGCCGCCGCCAACGCCTTCCTCGACGGCCTCGCCGCCCACCGCAGGGCGCAGGGCTTGCCCGCCCAGTCTCTGGCCTGGGGCCTGTGGGCCGGAGGTATGGCAGGCACCCTGAACGAGGCGGAACGCACCCGGATCTCGCAGGGCGGCATCGTCGCGCTCGACCCCGAGGAGGGGCTCGCCCTCTTCGACGCAGCGCAGACCTGCGCCGAACCCACCGTCGTGCCGGCGAAGTTCGACCTGTCCGCGCTGCGCGCCCAGGGCGACAGCATGCCGGTGCTCTTCCGGGGCCTGGTCCCGAACGCCGCGCGGCGGCGCCGCAGCACCGACTCGGCGAAGACCGAAACGAGCGCGCTGCAACGACAGTTGGCGCTGCTCCCGCCGGAGGAGTGGCAGGCCACCCTGCTCGACTTGGTGCTCAGCAGGGCCGCCCGGGTCCTCGGCTTCGGCGACGCCCAGGCCATCGAGCCCGAGCGCGCCTTCCGCGATCTGGGTGTCGACTCTCTCGCCGCGGTCGAGATGCGGAACGGACTCAACGACGACACCGGTCTGCGACTGCCCGCAACGCTCGTCTTCGACCGCCCGAGTCCGGTCGAGCTCGCCCAGTACCTCCTGGAAGAGCTCTCGGGACACGACGCCGGCGGCCCCGTGATCGTGCCGGGCGCCGTCCCGCTGGACGATGACCCGATCGCGATAGTCGGCATGAGCTGCCGCTACCCGGGCGGCGTCGAGACCCCCGACGACCTGTGGCGTCTCGTCGCGGGCGGAGTGGACGCGGTCACCGAATTCCCGGCGAACCGGGGCTGGAACGTCGACGAGCTCTACGACCCCGATTCCGAGCACCCCAACACCAGTTATGTGAAGCACGGCGGGTTCCTGCACAACGCGGGTGAGTTCGACCCGGCCTTCTTCGGCATCTCGCCCAATGAGGCGCTGGGCATGGATCCGCAGCAGCGGTTGCTGTTGGAGACGTCCTGGGAGGCGATCGAGCGGGCCGGTATCGACCCGACGTCGCTGAAGGGTACGGCGACCGGTGTCTTCGCCGGAATGATGTACCACGACTACGCCGCCAACAGCGGCACGGGCGCCATCGCATCGGGCCGGATCTCCTATGTGTTCGGCTTGGAAGGGCCCGCCGTCACCATCGACACCGCCTGCTCGTCGTCGCTGGTCGCCCTGCACTGGGCGGCGCAGGCGCTGCGCTCGGGAGAGTGCTCCCTCGCGCTGGCCGGTGGGGTTGCGGTCATGGCGACGCCGGAGGCGTTCGTCGAGTTCAGCCGCCAGCGCGGCCTGGCCCCCGACGGCCGCGCCAAGTCGTTCGCCGCTTCGACGGACGGGACGGCGTGGGGCGAGGGTGTCGGCATGCTGCTCGTCGAGCGACTCTCCGACGCGCAGGCCAACGGCCACCCGGTGCTGGCGATCGTCCGGGGCACCGCGGTGAACCAGGACGGTGCGAGCAACGGTCTGACGGCTCCGAACGGTCCCGCGCAGCGCCGGGTCATCCGGCAGGCACTCGCGGGTGCAGGTCTGACCGCCGCCGATGTGGACGCGGTCGAGGCGCATGGTACGGGTACGACGCTGGGTGACCCGATCGAGGCGCAGGCATTGCTTGCGACCTACGGTCAGGACCGCCCCGCCGACCAGCCGCTGTGGCTGGGCTCCGTCAAGTCGAACATGGGTCACACTCAGGCCGCGGCCGGTGTCTCCGGAATCATCAAGATGGTCGAGGCCATCCGCCACGGCATCCTGCCCAAGACCCTGCACGTAGACGAGCCGACCCACCAAGTCGACTGGACCGAGGGCAACATCGAACTGCTGACCGAGTCACGACCGTGGCCCGAGACCGGCCGACCGCGCCGGGCCGGTATCTCATCCTTCGGGATCAGCGGCACCAACGCCCACGTCATCATCGAACAGGCCCCGGCCACCACCCCCGAGGCGGCCGCCGATCCGACCGCCGACTGCGGAGCCCCCGTGGTGCCGTGGCTGCTCTCCGGCAAGACCGAGGACGCGCTGCGCGGCCAGGCCGAGCGGCTGCGGGCATACGTCGAAGCCGATGCCGGGCTGCGGCCCGTGGACGTCGGTTTCTCGCTGGCCACCGACCGCACGGTCATGGACCACCGGGCGGCCGTCACCGGCGCCGACCGCGAGGAGCTGCTGCGCGGGCTGACCGCCGTGGCCCAGGGCCTGGCCGGTGCCTCGGTGGCGCGGGGAAGCGCGCGGGACAAAGGCCGCACGGCGTTCCTGTTCACTGGACAGGGTGCCCAACACCTTGGCATGGGACGAGAACTGTATAACGCGTTCCCCGTGTTCGCGCGAGCCTTCGACGCGGTCCTGACAGAGCTGGACATGCCGCTGCGGGAGATCATGTGGGGCGAGCACGCCGAGGTTCTGAACCGGACCGAGTACACCCAGCCCGCCCTCTTCGCCATCGAGGTCGCGCTCTACCGCCTGGTCGAATCATGGGGTGTGAAGCCGGACTACCTCGCCGGGCACTCCATCGGAGAGATCACCGCCGCACACGTGTCCGGGGTACTGTCCCTGACCGACGCGGCCGAGCTGGTCGCGGCACGCGGGCAACTGATGCAGGCGCTACCGGCCGGCGGCACCATGGTCGCGATCCAGGCCGCCGAGGACGAGGTCCTGCCGTACGTGAGCGACGGGGTGTCCATCGCGGCGATCAACGGGCCGAAGTCCGTGGTGGTTTCGGGTGTTGAGGCCGCTGTTCTTGCGGTCAAGGAACACTTCGAGGACAAGGGCCGCAAGACCAGCCGTCTCGAGGTCTCCCACGCCTTCCACTCGCCGTTGATGGAGCCGATGCTCGACGAGTTCCGACGGGTGGCCGAGTCACTTTCGTACGCGGAGCCGGTCATCCCGGTCGTCTCCAACGTCACCGGCGAGCTGGCAGCGGAGCTGACCGACCCCGAGTACTGGGTACGCCACGTCCGCGACGCGGTCCGCTTCGCCGACGGCATCCGGACCCTGGCCGCCGCAGGCGTCACCACCTTCGTCGAGATCGGCCCAGACGCGGTCCTGAGCGCCATGGGCCAGCCCTCCGCCGACGGCGCCTTCATCCCCGTACTCCGCCGCGACCGCGCCGAGGTTCCCGAGACCGTCGCCGCCCTCGCGCGGGCCGCCGTACGCAGTGTGGGCGTCGACTGGCAGGCCTTCTACGCGGGCCACGGCGCCCGCCGCACCGATCTGCCGACCTACGCCTTCCAGCGTCGGCACTACTGGCTGGACACCCTGGAGTACTGGGCCGACGCCTGGGCCGGAGCCGACACCGGCGCAGTCGCATCCGCCGGTCTCGACCGGGCCGAACACCCCCTGCTCGGCGCCGTCGTGGCCTCCCCCGACTCCGACGGCGCCGTCTTCACCGGCCGTCTCTCGATCGCCTCGCAGCCTTGGCTCGCCGACCACGCGGTCGGCGGAGTGGTCCTCTTCCCCGGCACCGGCCTGGTGGAGCTCGCCATCGCCGCGGGCGATCAGGTCGGCTGCGGCACCTTGGAGGAGTTGACGCTCCAGGCACCGCTGGTCCTCCCGGAGCGCGGCGGAGTCGCCCTTCAGGTGGTGGTCGACGCCGCCGACGACAGCGGCTCGCGCACGGTGGGCATGTATGCGCGCGGCGAGGACGACGAACGGACGTGGACGCGGCACGCCACCGGTGTGCTCAGTGCCGAAGCCCCCGACGCGGCCTTCGACCTCACCCAGTGGCCACCGGTCGGCGCCGAGAGCGTCGACCTCACGGGCATGTACGACACGCTCGCCGAGACAGGGCTCGAGTACGGTCCGGTGTTCCAGGGCCTGACAGCGGCCTGGCGGTCCGGGGACGACATCCACGCCGAGATCACCCTGCCCGAGGGCACGGACACCGACGGCTACGGCCTCCACCCGGCCCTCCTCGACGCCTGCCTGCACGCCACCGGCCTGCTCGAAGGCGGTGCGGAGACAGCACGGTTGCCCTTCGCCTGGACCGGAGTCACCCTGCACGCCACGGGCTCCACCCGGATACGTGTACGGCTCTCCGCCGCCGGAACCGACGGCGTGTCCCTCGCCGTCGCCGACAGCGAGGGCCGGCCGGTCGCCACAGTGGAAGGGCTTGTCCTACGGACCGTGTCCGCCGAACAACTCGCGTCGGCCAGCGCCACGTTCCACGACTCGCTGTTCCAACTGGAGTGGACGAAGCTACCCACCGCCTCAGCCGGGATGCCGGTCGGGGATGCGGTGGTGCTGCACAGCAAACCCGGTGCGGATGCGGTTTCGGTACGGGCTGCGGTCCATGCGACTCTGGCCGAACTGCAGTCCGGTGTAGCGAAGGTGATCGTCGTTACACAAGGAGCGGTAGCGATCGGCAACGAGGACATCACCGACCTGGCAGGTGCGGCGGTGTGGGGTCTGGCCCGTTCGGCAGAGTCCGAGGAACCGGGCCGGGTGGTCCTGGTCGACACCGACACCCCCGACGATCTCTCCCTGGCCCTGGCCGCCGGCGAGTCTCAGGTGGTGGTACGGCAAGGTGTGGCCTACGGCGCCAGACTGGTCCGCACACCGGCCGAAGAAACTCCTTCCGAATCCGCCGCTTTCAGCGGGGAGGGCACGGTCCTGGTGACTGGTGCGACCGGAACCCTGGGCCGCCTCTTCGCCCGCCACCTCATCACCAGGCACAACGTCCGCAAGCTCCTACTGACCAG